>JANQST010000076.1 GCA_028279155.1 Cyclobacteriaceae bacterium | reverse complement strand
TGATAGCTATAGTCAGGCCAACCCTCTAAATAGGCAATCGAAACCGGAAAAAAGCCGGTTCAATTGGTAAACCCTTCCCAGCTGAGCTTTTATCAGTTTAACTATCGGAAACACAGCTTCAGGTAATTAAAAACCAAGCTCATAACTATTCTACTTTATATGAGAAATCATGGAAAATAGTTTAGCCAAAAACTAATAATCGAAACCATGAAAACGAATACCACACTAACAAAAGCCGTTTTAATTTTCGCTTTCGCCGCAATTGCCAATGTGGCTTTTTCGCAGACACAGGTAGTTAAAGGAAAAATCCTTGACTCGCAGGCTGAATACCCATTGATCGGGGCTACAATTACACTTGTAGGATCAGATCCGATTAAGGGGTCAATCACAGATGTCGATGGTTCCTTTAGAATTGAAGACGTTCCATTTGGCAGACATGTATTTGCCGTTCAATACATCGGGTACAAATCCATCACCGTTCCCAATGTCCTGGTCACAGCCGGAAAAGAGGTTGTACTGGATTTATTATTGGAAGAATCCGTTGAAAAGCTGGAAGAAGTAGTCATCACAGCTGATGCTGACAAAGACCTCCCGATCAATGACCTGGCCAAAGTGAGTGCAAGAACTTTCAGCATTGAAGAAGTAACCAGATTTTCCGGAGGAAGAAACGATCCGGCGAAGCTTGCTGCCTCGTATGCCGGTGTGAGTTCGACTAATGATGCTCGAAACGACATTGTGGTGCGTGGGAACTCCCCAACGGGATTGTTGTGGAGGGTTGAGGGGATTCCCATTGCTTCCACTAATCACTTTTCAACGCTTGGAACAACTGGAGGTCCGGTAAACGCTTTGAATACGAATATGCTACGCACTTCAGACTTTCTTACAGGAGCATTCCCTGCAGAATATGGAAATGCAAATGCAGCAGTGTTTGATATTATGTTCCGTAACGGGAATACCGATAAGTTTGAATTTACCGGACAAATGGCAGCCTATACCGGACTGGAATTCATGGCTGAAGGACCAATCAACAAGAAGAGAAATGCGTCCTTTCTTACTTCATACCGATATGGAATCGCCAGTTTGGCTGCTACTGGAACAAGTGCTACTCCTTTTTACCAGGACCTTTCGTTCAAGGTCAACTTAGGAGATTACAAATTTGGACGTGTGGAATTGTTCGGAATTTACGGAAAGAGTAACATCGATTTTCTTGGTGAGGAAACGGATGAAACCGATCTGTTTGCCGACCCTAATGTTGACTCTTTCGTGGAAAGTGAGATTGGTTTGATGGGGCTCGCGCATACGTATAGATTCGGGAAAAACACGTATTTAAAAACATCGTTAGGTGCCTCTACCAATGGCAATGAATACATCCAGGACAACCGGATCCTTGATGATAATGACGCGCTTATCAAGAAGTATCGCGCAACAAATTCTGATACCAGAGAGAACCGATATACGATTACTTCGACCTTAAACAGTAAGCTTAATGCAAGATGGACCTTAAGAGCTGGCTTCTTAAATGAGACGTACGACATGAATGTTTTTGCAGAAGATCGAGATGATCGAATCAGCATTCCTGATATTAACAATGATTCAATACCTGATTATTTCTTAACTAACCAGGATTTTCAAGAATCTTACAACTTGTTGCAAACACATGCGCAGGCAGAGTATCGACTGACTGATGATCTTTCTACAACATTTGGGTTTCACACACAAAATCATGGATTGACCAACGATTTCATGATCGAACCAAGAGTGGCAGTGAGTTGGAACAAAACTCCTACTCAACGTTGGAGTCTTGCTTATGGACTTCATGGCCAGGCAATCCCTGCACCTATTCTATTTTACCAGGAAGAAGTTTCGCCGGGAGTTACACTTCCAACCAATGAGGATCTTGGTTTCATGAAAGCACATCATTTCGTGCTTGGATATGACAAGAATCTGGGTCCGGATTGGAGACTTAAGACCGAAGTGTATTACCAAAGTTTATTTGACATTCCCGTGGAGCAATCAACTTCCAGCTATTCAATCATTAATGAAGGGTCGGATTTCATTTTTGAGGAAAGAGGCTCACTGGTTAACGAAGGAACCGGATTTAACTATGGTGTGGAGGCCACACTCGAGAAGTTTTTCAGCAGGGATTACTACCTCTTGCTGACAACCTCCATTTTTGAATCACAATATGAGGGTAGTGATTGTATTCAAAGGAACACTGCCTTCAATAATAACTATGTAGTTAATCTCCTATTTGGTAAAGAATGGAAATTTGGTCCTAACAGTCAAAATGCCTGGACCTTTGATACGAAAGTTACGACAGCTGGTGGGCGGCCCTACTCCCCGATTGATATAGTGGCCACCAGGGCCAATGCCGGACGTGAAGTTCGGATGGAGGAAATCGCCTTCAGCGAACGATATGGACAATATTTCCGATGGGATGTCAAATTCGGTGTCCGGTTAAATAGAAACAAAGTCTCGCATCAGTTCTTCGTTGATTTTCAGAACATCTCAGATCGTAAAAACGAATTTGTAAGACGATACAACAGTGTGACTGATGAAATCAACCTGGTTGAACAGATCGGGTTTTTTCCTGATGTCATGTATAGAATTCAATTTTAATGGAAACACTAGTACAAGCTGAAAAATCAGTAGGTGAAGACGTCCACATAATGGGAACGTCTATCGCAACACAACACGACATAAACCAGGTTTCATGGTATTTCGAAAGCCATGAAGCAATCATCCGATGGAGCATTGACTTAATGGATTGGGAAAAGGTGATGAAACTGGTAGTCAAGGACTATTTCGAATTGGACGAGCTTAAGCGGTTCCTTGCCTCAAAGGGGTATTATGTTGGCGAATTGCAAGAATCAAACAATTAATGGATCGATTGGTTTTATTAGGTAGGTAGTAATACGCTTTCCTTTACAACCGGCAAATTTCTATGTTGGTGATAGGTAAGATAGGGGGCCTCACTGCACGCAGTGGGGCTTTTTTATGACTAAAAAAAGGCGACTTCTTGAAGTCGCCTCTGATTATTAAGATTAACTACTAACGCAAAATCAGTAGTTATGAAGAGCCTGCAAAGTAGCTAAGTGAAGAATTTGAACTATTTAGATTCTAAGAATCAGGATAGCATGAATATGTAAAGATTTGATTGGAAGTGTTAAGATCCGAGATGTTTACAAATTGACATATAAAAAAGGAAACCCTAAAGGGTTGCCCAGATATTAAGGTGAAACTACCCACCTGAAAAGGATAGTTATGAATATCAATATTAAGAACACCATTAGAAAATTACCTCTTAAAGAAGCATTGCTATACCATATGTATACCAGAATTCAGAAAAAATCAGCAATAAAGACAGGATTACTAGTCAATCAGCCTTCTCGATAAACAACCCTTCATCCGTTTTTTCGACATTTATAAGCCCTGCCTCACGAAGTGCCTTTACTGACTTATCCCATTTTTTGTTTGAAAGTCCAGCTTTTTCCTTTAGAGCATTCAAGTCCATTCGTTCATTAAGTAGGGACACGATCAACTTCTCTTCTTCTGTCAATTCAACGCTTTTTCCTTTTTTCTCAGGTCGCATTTGAGGGAAGAATAAAACATCCTGAATGGAGTTGGAGTTTGTTAATATCATTGAAAGTCGATCAATTCCAAGACCTACACCTGCGGTTGGAGGCATCCCATACTCAAGTGCCCGCAAGAAATCTTCATCTAACGTCATAGCTTCCTCATCACCCCTTTTGCCAAGCTCAAGTTGTTCCTCAAACCGTGCGCGCTGATCAACAGGATCATTCAGCTCAGAGTACGCATTCATAATCTCCTTTCCATTGCATATAGCTTCAAACCGTTCAACCAAACCTTCCTTCGACCTGTGCTTTTTTGTAAGTGGTGACATTTCCACAGGATAGTCTGTAATGAAAGTCGGCTGAATCAATGATGGCTCACATTTTTCGCCAAAAATCTCGTCTATGATTTTGCCTCTTCCCATGGTATCATCCAATGGAACCTGAAGGTCTTGGGCCGTTTTCCGAAGTGCAGCCTCATCCATTTCAGAAATATCAATTCCTGTGAAATGTTTGATGGCATCATACATGGTCATGCGTTTCCATGGTCGTTTAAAATCGATGGTATTTTCCCCAACCTGTACTTTCGTATCTCCATGCAGGTCAATAGCCACTTTTTCAAGCATCTCTTCCATCACATCCATCATCCATTCATAGTCTTTATAAGCGACATATAACTCTACCTGGGTGAATTCCGGATTATGAAAACGTGACATTCCTTCGTTCCTGAAATCCTTGGAAAACTCAAACACACCATCATATCCACCTACAATAAGTCGCTTCAAGTAAAGCTCATTAGCAATCCTCAAATAGAGAGTCATGTCGAGTTTGTTATGGTGTGTCTTGAACGGTTTGGCAGCTGCCCCCCCGTAAACAGGTTGTAGGATCGGAGTTTCCACTTCCAGGTAGCCCATCCCAGCTAAAAATTCTCGAATAGAATTCACCAGCTTGGTTCGCTGAATAAATACATTCCGTACCTCAGGATTTACAATTAGGTCAACATATCGCTGACGATATCTTTGCTCCGGATCGCTGAATGCATCATGTAATTTCTTATTTCCCTCCTCGTCCTCAGTCTCCTTTACTATTGGTAATGGACGCAAAGCCTTTGACAATAAGGTCAGCTCCGTCACATGAACAGAGATCTCTCCTACCTGTGTTTTGAACACATAGCCTTTGATGCCAATGATATCTCCAATATCCATTTTCTTTTTGAAAATGTCATTGTAAAGCGATTTGTCATCACCGGTGCAGATATCATCCCTTCTGAGGTAGATCTGCATTCTTCCTGTCGAATCCTGAATCTCTGCAAAAGATGCCGACCCCATAATCCTCCGACCCATCAGCCTACCGGCCATGGAAATGTTCGTATAATCATCCGGCCTTCGTTCAAAATTCCTAAGAATATGACCGACATTGACGTTTACATCGTACAAGGCCGCCGGATAAGGGTCTACACCCATCTCAATCAATTCTTCCCTTGATTTTCTTCGTTCTAGCTCCTGCTCGCTTAATTGCATATGACTTGAATACGTTGAATTATTTTTTTTCTTTCCTTCTTTTCAGCTCCTTTTTCACCAGTAAGTACTCCCTTCCACTTTGTCCGGCGATAGAAGTGTTTTCTTCTGCCCTTCGAAACAAATAGGGTAATACTTTTTCAACCGGACCATATGGAACATACTTGGCGACATTATACCCTGATTTGCTGAGGGTGAAAGAGATGTTATCGCTCATCCCCAACAATTGAGCAAAGTACACCCTAGGATCATTCTTAGCTAGTCCGGCCTCTTCCATCAGTTGTGCCAAATATTTTGATGACTCCTCATTATGAGTCCCGCCACAGATTCCCATTCGATCTATATGATCGATGCAGAATTTAAGGCTTTCGTTGTAGTCTATATCAACGGCTTCCTTGTCTTCATGAATTGGAGATTTGTAACCCATCTCCTCTGCCCGTTCCCGCTCTTTTTCCATGTAAGCACCTCTTACCAACTTGACACCATAATAGTACCCTTCGTTGGTCGCAAATGCCAATGATAATTTTAACTTCTCCAAAGCATCATGTCGATACATTTGAAAAGTGGTAAAAACAACAGGTCGTTCTCTATTAAAGCGCTCCATTAGCCTCTGAGCTACTCCATCAATAAAGTTCTGTAACCACGACTCTTCGGCATCAATCATTAGCATCAAACCTTTATCATACACTTTTTGTGCAATTTCAACTGCCCGTTGCTCACAGTAGTAAAGCTTTGATTTCTCAAGCTCAGTAAGCTTTTCAGGTGTGTTCGCCTTATCCATCAATTCGACAGAACCCAGCGCTGACAATTTCAAAACACAAAACGGGATGTGGATCGATTTGGTCGCATAGTCTACTACACGTAAAGCCTCGTCTCTAACATCATTGTAACTATCTTCCGTTTTTATTCCTTCTACCGAGTAGTCCAAAATGGTATGAACATTTTGCGCTCCAAGCTGGTCAATGGTCGGTTGACTATCCTCAATTGATTCCCCACCACAAAACTGGTTAAAGAGGGTTTTTTTGATTAAACCACGAACAGGTAGTTTTATACGGAGGGCGAAGTTGGTCAATGCCGTACCCAGCTTAACCATCCAGGGATAGCTCATCGTTGAAAACACGAAATGAGACCCCTTCAACTCTGCATTTGACTTATGAGCAAACGCTACCTCCGTATTATCAAAATTGATTGCGTCTGATTGCATATTTTTGAAAATCGGTCGCAAAGATAGCTAACACCTTCGAGCGAGAGATATTAAATTATTTCATTTTCAAATCCACCATTTTTGGATCAATTACCATCATACCTTACCATTTCAGATCAACCATCTGAGGTACTAAAATCGCTTATAGAAAAGTGGAAACCAGATCTTGTAGCGATTCTTGTGGACGAGAACACGAAAAACTCATGTTTACCAAAACTCACGATAGAAAATCCACTTGTAGTGGAAATTAAAAGCGGTGAGGAAAACAAAAACTTAATCACATGTGAAAACATATGGTCTGCTTTAACCGAGCACAAATTCACCAGGAAATCACTTCTTGTAAACCTCGGAGGTGGTGTGATTGGAGACATGGGTGGGTTTGTTGCCAGTACCTTTAAGCGCGGGATCAAATTTGTAAATATCCCTACTACTTTACTGTCCCAGGTAGATGCAAGCATCGGTGGAAAATTGGGTGTTGATTTCAATCACCTAAAAAACCATATCGGTCTTTTCAAAGACCCTGATCATGTGATCGTGAATCCGGATTTTTTAGAGACCTTGAATACAAGAGAATTCAAGTCAGGCTTTGGAGAAGTAATCAAACATGCATTGATTCATGACAAACCTCAGTGGGAAATACTTAGAGCCAGCACATTTGAAAATCAAAACTGGCAGGAACTGATTCCAAAATCAATTGCCATCAAAAATGCTGTGGTTTCAGAAGATCCAACAGAAAATGGTATAAGAAAGATTTTGAATTTCGGACACACCATCGGTCATGCGATCGAAAGCCATTTTTTATTAACACCAGACAAACTATTACACGGAGAAGCCATTGCAGTTGGGATGATTGTAGAAGGACATTTATCACTTCAGAAAGGCTGGTTAACAGAAGCTGAATTTTCTGAAATTAGTGACTTTATTGTCAGCTCCTTTACACTACCAAACAGCCTTCCAGACATGAATTCAATAGCAGATTACCTGCTGCAAGACAAGAAAAATGATTCCAGGGGAATAAATTTTTCTCTTTTGAATGGAATTGGGAAATGTGAATTTGACGTAAGCGTTAGCCCGGAAATGATCAAAAAATCATTAACGGCCTATTCGTGACTTAGATAAATAAGTTCTCCTTGGCATTGGAATTGTCCTCCAGTGGCTCAGAAACCTCTTTTTCCTTCTTTTTCACAATTTTCTTTGGTGATGCAATAAAGAAAGTAACAGCTCCCAGCAGTACTGAAATTACAATCGCCCCTATGGTTTTTGATGTTGACATATTCTGTATTAAAGACTAATTATTAACGAAAAAAGTTGGAATATTGTTCATAGATTATACCCGTAACAACTTTTGCACTACTTATTAAACAAATACATCGACCGCTTGATGGGAGAAGTGAGGGTTTCGCCATCAAAAAGTGAAAGTAACCGGGCACTTATGATCAAAGCGTTGTCAGGTGAAAAGATTGTTTTGAAGAACTTATCGGATGCGCAGGATACTCGTACGATGAACCTGCTACTACAAAAGAATAGAAGAGTTTGGGACGTCATCGACGCAGGTACTACAATGCGATTCCTTACGGCCTACCTTGCAATTGGAAAAAAGGAATGCACCATTACTGGTTCGGAACGGATGAAAGAACGTCCAATTGGGCTTCTGGTGGATGCGTTGACTGAAATAGGTGCGGACATTGAATACCTTGAGAAAAAAGGGTACCCGCCACTTAAGATCAAAGAATTTACAGGGCAAAAGACCAACAAGATCTCAATACCGGGAAATATAAGTAGTCAATTCATCAGTGCGCTTCTCATGATTGCACCGGCCCTTCCAAAAGGTTTGCAAATAGAATTGTCATCAGAAGTTTTCAGCAAACCCTATATCGAAATGACCCGAGATCTGATGAGGGCCTTTGGTGTAGAAAGCAAGTGGAACAAGGATGTGATTTCAATAAAAAAAGGAAAATATCTTTCAGGAGATTATGCACTAAGAGATTATACGATTGAAGGAGATTGGTCGAGTGCCAGTTATTGGTATAGTTTCATTGCACTATCCAATGACGAAAAGAGTAGCATCACAATCCCTCGTCTCCGCACCTATTCCTCTCAGGGAGATCGGAGAATTGCTGAGATCATGTTCCAATTCGGAGTTGTGACAGAATTCGAAAACAACAAGATCCGTTTGAGCAAAAAGGATTTTGATGAAAAACCAATTGCGCTTGATCTGCGTGATTGTCCGGACCTTGCTCAAACCATTATGGTTGTTGCAGCGGTCAAGCAAGTATTGGTGGATTTCACTGGGTTGGAAAGTTTGAAAATCAAAGAAACAGATCGGATAACAGCAATGAAAAACGAGCTGAACAAGATCGGCGCTGACCTGGTAGAAAAGGGAAACACTTGGCAACTAGTTCCAACGCTGATCTTACCTGATTCCGTGGAAATTGATACCTATGAAGATCATCGTATGGCAATGGCTTTTGCTCCCCTTTGCCAGCTTATGGATGTAATCATCAGGGAACCTTCAGTAGTGAGAAAATCCTATCCTGGCTATTGGGAAGAAATAAAGAAAACGGGTGTTAAAATCTCACCTTACTGAGTGAACCTCGACTGGTACGGTTGTCATCTTTCCATCGTGAACGGTCGAGAACCAAACCTCATTCAACTGCACCCATCCGGACCAACTCAACTCCATCCCTCCTATTGGAATATTTGAAGTCCATAGTTTCCATGCTTTTGGACGTCCATCTTCACCAATAATCCACAGATAACTATCTCCTGGTGTAAGGCCTCCAGAGGAATAGGTAACGAGCAATCCACGACCGTTTTCCACAGTTACTGTACTGCGAATCACACCTTCATCCCGAATCTTGAAAGGAGCAATTAGCCAGAAGGAATCGTTGATAAACTTTTGATAGGCCTTTACTTCCAATAGATTGTAAGTGTCCATTGACCGATTCAGATCAAGATACACTTCTTCCTCTGTCCATCTCACAACAACACTATTATTGGCTCGATCCCATTTATAATTATTGGTGTTTCGAAAAGTAAATTCGATATATGACAGGGAATCAAATGCGGGTTTATTAACCGCTGCAAGAATCTCATCAGCCAATTTCTCGGCATCCTGACCCAATACTCCGTTTGGAAGAGGTTTATCAATAATCACATAAATCGAAATGGCAATGGCCAATAATCCCAGAAGAAGGAATCCAAAAAATCGAAGAATTTTCCTAATCATGGCAAATCAAGGGTTGGCAGAAATTCAGGTGCTTTTCTAACCTTGGTCGCTTGCTCATAAGCATAAGCAATGCTAATAAGTTTTGGCTCCTGGTATTTACCTCCAAAAATCGACATTCCAACTGGCAATCCATGAACATATCCAGCAGGAACTGTAACATTTGGATAACCCGATCGTGCCGCTGGTGTTGAACTCCCGGTACCGAAGTGATCTCCATTGATCACATCTATTGGCCAGGCTGGGCCTCCGGTAACACCTATGATTGCATCCAGTTGATTGTCGCTCAATGCTTTATCAATCCCTTCTCGGGAAACTGTCACTACGGTATTGAGGGCTTCCTTATATTCAGGATCGGTCAGCGGTCCCTTTTCTTCCGATTGTTCCAAAATTCCCTGGGGGAAATAGGTCATTTCTTCTTCCTCATTGTCTTTGTTGAATTGAATGATATCTGCCAGTGTTTTCACTGAGGCATCAGGTCTCGTTTTCAAATACTTGTTCATTCCATCCTTAAACTCATAGAGTAGAACTTCAAAACCGGAATTTCCATAGGCTCCATCTTCGGCAACTTTAACATCATCGACAATCTCTGCTCCTTGAGAGGTGATCACCTCCTTCACCCCTTCAAAAATCTCGTCCACTTTTTCATGGTATCCAAAAGTTCCACCAAGAATCCCAATTCTTTTTCCCCTCAGCGCGTTGGCATCAAGATATTGGGTGTAATCTACCTCTGAATTTCCTTCACTTTCAGAGGTAACAGCATCAACTTCATCGATTCCCGTCAATGGTCCTAAAAGTGCTGCGGCATCCGCCACTGTCCTGCCCATTGGTCCGGCCGTATCTTGCGTGTGAGAAATCGGAATAATTCCTGAACGACTCCACAGTCCGACAGTTGGTTTGATCCCAACCACTCCATTGGCTGAAGATGGACAAACAATGGAACCATTGGTTTCTGTACCTATGGTTATCGCACACATATTGCCGGAAACAGCCGCTCCGGAACCTGAGCTAGACCCACAGGGATTCCTGTCCAAAGCATAGGGATTGCGCGTTTGACGTCCTCGTCCACTCCATCCGCTAGATGAGCGGAAAGATCGAAAGTTGGCCCATTCACTTAAGTTGGTTTTGCCGAGTAGAACTGCACCTGATTCACGCAATTTCTTCACAATAAATGCATCCTTAGGAGCAGTTGAACCAGCCAACGCCAATGATCCTGCAGTGGTCATCATCTTATCGCCGGAATCGATATTGTCCTTTACCATAATAGGGATACCATGTAGTGGTCCTCGAATAGTTCCTGCTGCACGTTCTCTATCCAGTTGATCAGCGATCTCCAATGCATCAGGGTTTACCTCTATCACGCTATTCAGCCCATTTTCGGATTGATCCTTCGCTTCTATCCTGGCTAGGTATAGCTCACAGATCTTCCTGGAAGAGTATCTTCCGGAACTCATAGCTTCTTGCAATTGAGCAACAGTCCATTCTTCCAATTCAAAAGCGTCCTCGCTTTTCTTGGGTTCGAGTGATTGATCATTCGTTGGTGCACATGCTTTTACTCCTAAAAATGGAATGGCACTACCCAGGGCACCTAATTGAAGGAAATTTCTTCGTTTCATTGTCAATGTGGTTTAGTCAGGTCATTGTGAATCACTAAATTTAGCCTGAATAATTCGAGAATTTAATATTTAGGAAACCCACCACTAGGAAGTTGATGGTTTTGCTAATTTCAGACATGAAACCTAACTCAATGAAATTATTTAGTTCCATCTCCTTACTGCTAGCTTCTTTTCTTACCATCGCCCAGCCAAACACTGAAATCTATGTCTTCGATTTAGAAGGCGATACTGCCAATTTTTCCATCTCCAATCCTGTCAATATTTCCAACAATGACGGGTACGACAATCAACCAACATTTTGGCCTGATGGAAAGTCGGTGTTATATGCCAGAACAGTTGACGGCCAAACGGAAATAGCCCGATACTTTCTGGAAACCAAGGAAACGAAGCTTATAACTAACACGAAACAAGGAAGTGAATATTCACCGACGATGATGCCCGACAGAAGGATTTCCAGTATTAGACTAGATACAACCGGACTGCAAAGGCTTTATGCCTATGAACTAATTGGGACTGAAAAAGAGTTGGTTCCAGAGTTGGTCATCGGCTATCACGCCTGGGTTGGAGGTTGGACAATTGCCGCCTTCGTACTCGGTGATCCAGCTACCCTACAGCTGATTGATACAAAAACAGGTAAAGCGGAAGTGGTTTATCAACAAATTGGCAGATCACTTCACAAAGTACCAAATCATGATTGGTTCAGTTTTGTTGACAAATCAAAAGATGTTTGGGCTGTAAAAGCAATGGATCCTAGCGACAAGACGGTAATCTACCTAACTAACACATTGGATGGATCAGAAGACTATTGCTGGACTCCTCAAGGGTCGATGGTAATGGGTCAGGGTACCAAATTATTTCATTGGGAAAGGCATTGGGCTCAATTCGCAGATCTTAAAGATTACGATCTTGGGACTGTGAGCCGGGTGGCCGTATCTAGAGACGGTGACAAACTAGCAGTGGTCGTTAACCAAGAGTAACTAATCTGTAAAGCAAGAACTAAATTATCTTTTTTCAGGAGCGATGTGAGCAAAGTGGGCTCTTAGTTCAGCAAACTTATCTTCGTCAATGGGATTAAAAACCACCTTTTCTCCCACAGGATGATTATCGGTACAATTCCCTGTCTTGCAATCGTTTGGGCGCGTTGGTCGCTTTTCAAAACCTCCACCACAATTTGGACAAACATTGTGCAAGACATTCTCAACGCAATCCCTACAATAGGTGCATTCATAGGAGCAGATCATTGCCTCTGTACTGTCGTTTGGGAGCGGCTTATTACAGTTTTCACATGTAGGTCTTATTTCGAGCATTATTCCTTAATTAGATCTGTTATTGAAAATGAACGGCTAAACTTCAGTGTCAGCGCATTAAAGTTATTCATTGAAAATCCAATTTCAGCTTTTGACTTCCTATCGATCAATTGCTTCTTATACAGCAGATATACATTTTGATCACTTTCAGGTGTGAATCGCAGACCAAAATTGCTGTGTTCACTTCTCCTTGTAATTTCTTTAGCCCACACATCCACGAGCAAACTCTGGTTCAACTCCAATGGAAGGTCTTCTCTCTCTGTGATCAACCCATTCCAATTGTCATGATCAGTGACAAACTGTGTCTGACCAAATCCAAACAAGAACACATCCAGCAGAAGCATTGTCAAAATCGGTCTTAGTAAAAATTGAAGCCTTTTCATCGGAATTGAGAGTAATAGGATCTATCCAGGTTTTTCCCAAAAACCCTTGGACTCCGTTCCACGCGTTTGTTTACCAGGGAAATGCCACTTAGAATACTTGCAGCTCCCAAGATCATCCAAATCGTTAGCTGTTCATCGAGAAAAATGATTCCAAGGATCACACCATAAATCGGCATTAGATAGGTGACCATTGAGACATATCCGGCACTGGTTCGCTCCAATAGCTTGAAATACAGAACAAATGCCACTGCTGTCCCAAACACACCTAATACACTTATTGAAACAATTACATCCGTACCCAAGGTTGAGAATGAAAACTCTGGTGTTAGGAACAATGAGAGGGGAAGTAAATAAGCTGTCACCGACAATAATTGAGCAGCTGGTGCGTGTATTGGTGGAACATTGATCAGGTTTTTCCTTATGAAAACCAGACCAACGCCGTAGCTCATGGCTGCCAATGTGATTGCTAAAATTCCCTGTGTGGTTCCTGTCACCCCACCAACAAGGCTTGGAGCTACTAAAATCATTAACCCCAACAATCCAAGAAATACACCCCGAACTTTGTTCCGAGTCATTTTTTCATCTTTCAACATGAGTTGAGCCAGGACAATGGTACTTAAGGGTGTAAGGCCATTCAGCAGAGAAGCTATCGAGCTGTCTACGAACTGCTCACCCCAGTTGATCAGCGTAAAAGGAAGCGCCTGCGCAAAGAAGCCGGCAACGAAAACCTTTTTCCAAAAGTGTGACTTCAGTGGCAGCCGCTCCTTTTTAACGAACAACATCATGTTTAGGACAAATGCTCCTATTCCTATTCTGAGCCCGGCCACTAGCATTGGAGAGACCTCTGCCACGGCAATTTTGATGAAGAGGAAAGAAGGTCCCCAACAGCTGGCCAATAGTATCAGTAAGAATAAGTTTTTGTTCTTCATGCTTATGATGTTCAGTACAAATCGAACGCCTTTTCAAGAAGAAAGAATCATCAATTGGATGAATTGATTTAAGAGTCTTGATTAGTTTTATTGATAGGTGCCTTCAGGTGCTTTAAAGGGTGAATAACTCAAAAAACCTGGATCTCATCCGCTTCGTTTATTATTAATTCAATGAATAGATTTTTTAATAATAATCGAATTCACTAATATAGCAAGTATGGAAATCAGGCACTTAAAGTTGATCCGGGAGGTTGCAGAGACACAAAGTCTTACAAAAGCCAAAGACTCATTGTTCTTATCCCAATCTGCCCTAAGTCACCAACTAAAGGAGATTGAAACAGAACTTGGAACACCTTTATTCCACCGTGTCAACAAGAAACTGATTATAACCGGAGCAGGTAAAATGGTACTTGAGTCAGCTGAACGTGTGCTGGATGATATTGAAATGACCGAGCTTTCCATAAAAAAGTATGTATCAGGTGATACTGGAACCATCAGATTAGCAACACAGTGTTATACGTGCTATCACTGGCTTCCGTCTTTGTTGATTGACTTTAGGAAAGAATTTCCAAAAGTTGAAGTAGAGGTCATGCTGGACAACAGTTGTGATGTTGAAGATCAGGTGTTGGATGGTAAAATAGATCTGGCTATCATCTGTGAGGTGTCAGACCGACCAAAGTTGAAATACCATGAGTTGTTTCGAGATGAAGTCTTTGCCTTGGTTCCCGCGGATCATCCATGGACGAAGAAGAAATATGTTGAAGCTGAGGATTTTGCCACCGAAAATGTGATCATTCACTCCTATCCTCTCGAATCGGTTTCACTCTTTAGAAACCTATTGATCCCCGCTGGGGTTTCGCCAAAGAAAGTCACTCAAATTCAGGTGACGGATGCGGTAATCGAATTGGTAAAAGCAGGAATGGGAATAAAAGTGGTGGCCAAATGGATAATTGAACCTTACTTGAAAGACAATTCGTTGGCAATTGTTCCTGTAACCAAAAAAGGAATGCACAGACGCTGGTATGCTATCACACTAGATCAGGAAGAAAATCCTCAATACCTTGAAAACTTCGTCCACCATCTGCGTTGCAACATTGGTGGACTTTGCTGCTGCACATATGAGCATTAGAAAAAGTCCATACATTTAGGGCATCATTCCAATCTTTCTACAAAATGTTTGATGAAATCACTGCATCAATTGACCAGTATGCACGGCTTTCCGGGGAAGAGAAAAACGATTTTCTTGACAAGCTGAAGCCACTCCAATTATCTAAACATGAGATATTATTGAAGCAAGGAGAAATTTGTCGAGCGTTCTACTTCGTAAGATCAGGAAGCTTTCGTCAGTATTACCTGGCTGAAAATCGAGAGCAGGTCACACTCAATCTTTTCATCAAAAATGATTGGATGCTTGACCACAAAAGCTTTACGGCCCAAAAACCTTCCGAAAACTTCATTGAGGCATGCGAAGAAAGTGAAGCTTTTCTCATATCTATCCATGATCTACATGAACTCATTGGAAGGACCCAGGCCTACTTTGGCCTGGGTAGGATATTGGAGACAGGTCTTCCCGACTATCATTCAAATAAACTATCACCCGAAGACAAGTACCTAAAGCTCATGGA
>JANQST010000068.1 GCA_028279155.1 Cyclobacteriaceae bacterium | reverse complement strand
AGAAAGCAAACGTGCCCAGGAGCAGGAGCAGAGTTATGAGTTTATTGAACTTGGGTTGCATCGGATTTCTTAATTTATCTATCTAAGCGTCTTTTTTTCCTCTTGTCGATACATCGACATTCGAAAACCTAACCTTTAACTAACAATAAGATGATTGACCTAAATAAAAAGTTGCATATCATCTTACAAATTTTACGAGAACGATTGTTAATTGCTGTTAATTAATGCTAAAAGGCGCAATTATCAGCCGAACTGTACAAAGAATACTCCTGATAGTTGGGATGGTTACAGGCAAAATGATAAATAACTAACTGTCATTCTGAACTTGTTTCAGAATCTTCGAATATTAGGACGAGGATTACGAGCGAGACCCTGAAACAAGTTTAGGGTGACTCAGTGTGAATTAGTTTTTGTTTGTTGGACTTTGCCTAATTGAATCAATTGTTTGCCAACTGGTTTGCTTCGTTCATTAAGCTGATGGCTTTTAGGAATACTTCATCCTGTTCATTGAATATTGGATAGAAACCCTCATTGTCCCAAATGCCCCTGGCGATATATGCTTTTGTCAATAGCCTAATCAATCCTTTAGATTTTTTGAATCCAAGTTCGTCAAAAGGAAGGTCATTGCTTTGGGCACTTGTGACTAAGTCATTTATGATGCGATCTGAGACTACAAATGATTTTCTGAACTCTTCAAGTCCCATATCTTCCAACTTTTTTTGATTTTCTTCCGCGTACTTGATAGTAAACTCTTGCATCGAGTTGGTACTAAATAGACGATTCAGGTAAGCACTATTCTCAGAAGTATCCAACGGAACGAAAAAGTCCGGAGTAATACCACCCCCACCATATACCGTACGCCCTTTGGAAGTTTTAAAAACAAGACTGTCATCCACCTTTATGCTGTCTGAGGTATAAAGCTCTCCATTTGTAAAGCGATTGTATGCTTCCATGTGGTAGTCTTCCAATTTGCCTTCATAGGATTTTTGGATACTTCTTCCACTAGGAGTATAGTACCGGGAAATGGTTAAGCGAAGCTGGGATCCATCATTTAAATTGATTGGGAGCTGTACGAGTCCTTTGCCAAAAGATCTTCTGCCCACTATTAATCCTCTATCATGATCCTGAATGGCTCCAGCCACGATTTCTGATGCAGAAGCAGATCCTTCATCCACCATTACTACAATAGTACCCTCTTCAAAATCTCCTTCTTCACCGGAGTAGTGTTGCTCGGTATATCTTTTCTCTTTGCCGTCGGTGTAGACAATCATTTTTTCTCCAGCGATGATTTCATCAACCATTTGTACTGCTCGTTGCAGGTATCCACCTGGATTTCCGGTCAGATCCAATACCATTTTGGTCATGCCCTGGTCCTTTAGCTTAAGTAGTGCTTCTTTAAATTCCAGAAATGTTGAATTCGCAAATCGGCTTACTTTGATGTACCCGATCTCATCATCAACCATGTAAGAAACATCTACCGAGAATTGAGGAATGACATCTCGCTCTATGTTAAAATCAATTAACTCACTTTCTCCTTTTCTTTGAATTGAAACAACAACTTCAGAACCTTTTTCACCTCTGAGCAACTCGATCACCTTGCGGTTGTTAATGTCAATGCCTGCAACATTTTCTCCATCTACTTTTATGATCTTATCACCTGTTTTAATCCCCAGTTTTTCAGAAGGTCCACCACTCAGCGGAGTTACAACAAAAATGGTGTCTTTGAAAATATTGAATTCAATACCAATGCCTTCATAATTTCCTTCCAGCTGTGATTGAGCAAGCTCAGATTCTCTGGGTGGTATGTATACAGAGTGTGGGTCCAGGTCTTTTAGCACATTCGAGATAGCTCCTTCAACCAATTCGTCAGAATTCACAGGATCGACATAGTCGTTTTCGATATAGCTAATAATCTGTCTGAATTTCTGAAGGTTTTTAACTAGCCCTTGCGTTGGATTGGAGGCTGGAGATGCCATGTTGGCACCAAGGAATATTCCAATACTAATAGCAACAGCTATGTAGAGTGGTAGTCGTATGGCTTGTTTCGAATTTTTATGTGTGCTCACAGTTCAAAAAATTTTATCAAAAATAGTGTTAATGAATTAGAACGCTTCAACTGGAAAACAGTTGGAGTCTACAAGGATTCCGCTATTTTTGAGTAATGGTTTTCGAGAAGACACTAGCCGAAATTGTTGATGAAAATTATGTGTATGCCAGAGCATTGCATTATTTGGGCATTTCCTTTTTCGAAGAACCAAACAAGGCCTTGAGCGAGATTTGTAAAGAAAGAGGTCTTAATCGTGAAAAAGTTATTAAAAGCTTCTATCTGTTTGATGGCTGCTCCAGATTGTCTTTTAATGAGATCAAATCCTATCCGATTGATTTACTGGTAGAATATCTTAAACATTCTCACCACTTGTTTATAAAGGATAAACTTCCTTTTATCATACACCTTGCGGAAAATTGTGAAGAGAAACAGGAGATTCAAAAATTGTTGCCTGAATTTGTAGAAGACTTCATTCGTCATATTTATGATGAAGAAGACTCAGTTTTCAAGTACGTTCAAATTTTGGATAAATCTTCTAAAGGTGTTATTTCAAATCCAATTTCCCAGCTACTACCCTTTGGTAATTTTTCGCTAGCTCATGAATTTGAGCACCACCGTGAAGATGATGAGATGCGCGCAATTCGATCATTAATTGAGGCATTTGAACCGAAATCATTGAAAGAGCGCGTGCTTGTTCAGGAAGTAAAGGCGTTTGATCGTGAAATGCTCTACCATGCAGCAATTGAAAACGAAATATTTTTTCCCAAAGCGCTAAAACTTGAGGAAGAAGTTTATTCACTTCTTCGAAAAAAAAGCTCACTTAATTAATGGGTCGTATTTTGGCTATTGATTATGGCGCAAAGCGAACAGGTCTTGCAGTCACAGATCCTCTTGGAATTATTGCAACTCCACTTGAATACATTAAAACGCATGAATTAGAGACTTTTTTAGCTGAATACTTCCGAAATGAGGACGTTGAAAAAGTCGTGATCGGTATGCCGAAGAAATTGGATAACACTGATACCAATGCTACCGCGTTGGTTCAGGCATTTGTTAACAGATTCAGAAAAGTATTTCCAGCCAAGGAATTAATTTTGCATGATGAACGCTTCACTTCCAAAATGGCTTTGGATGCAATGATTGCAGGAGGGATAAAAAAGAAAGGGAGACAGGAAAAAGGCACTATTGATAAGGTAAGCGCGACAATAATTCTACAATCTTATTTAGAGAGCAATTCATGATTTTTCCAATTGTATTATATGGTGACCCGGTACTGAAGAAAAAGGCAAAAGAAGTTGCGCATGGCGATGAATCAGTCGTAGAGTTTGTTGAGAATATGTTCGAAACGATGGAGGCTGCACAAGGAGTAGGACTTGCTTCACCGCAAGTGGGTCAGTCGTTAAGAATTTTTATTGTGGACAGTACACCGATGGAAGAAAATGAGGAGGACGGATTACGTCAAGCTTTTATTAATCCTGTAATGCTCGATGAAGATGGGGAGCCCTGGTCATTTGAAGAAGGCTGTTTGAGCATTCCAGGAATTCGTGAAGATGTAGAGAGAAAACCTATGATTCGCCTTAAATATTTTGATGAGCAGTGGGTTGAACATGAGAAAGAATTCGATGGATTGCAAGCACGTATTATACAGCACGAGTACGATCACATTGAAGGAATTTTATTTACGGATTATATTTCTTCCTTTAAAAAGAGATTGTTAAAAGGTAAACTTGCGAAAATAAGCAAGGGCGAAACGGATGCCGAGTATCGTGTAAAAATTCCCAGGTAGTGCAGGATTTAAACATTTCATTGGTTCAAGCAGACCTTCATTGGGAGCAACATGATGCCAACCTGGCCATGTTCGAGGAAATGATCTGGAATATCGATGAAACAGATTTAATTGTCCTTCCTGAAATGTTTACGACCGGTTTTTCAATGCATGCTGAAAATCTTGCAGAACCAGTCGGTGGTAAGTCCTTTAAGTGGATGCGTCAAATGGCAAAACAAAAAAAGGCTGCCATTACTGGCAGCTACATTGTAAAGGATGACTCAAACTATTACAATCGATTGTACTTTGTTTATCCCGATGGAACATCTGAACAATATGACAAGAAACACCTTTTTGCTCTGGCTGGAGAGAATGAGCCTTATACAGCAGGACACGAGAGACTGATAGTGGAATTCAAAGGTTGGAAAATATGTCCATTGATTTGTTACGATCTGCGATTCCCAGTTTGGGCAAGATCTCAAAAAAACAAAGAGCGGCTCTATGAATTTGATCTGCTTCTATTTGTTGCTAATTGGCCATCAGCAAGAATTAATGCATGGGATACACTGCTTAAGGCTCGAGCGATTGAAAACTTGAGTTATTGCGTGGGTGTAAATAGAATTGGCTCTGATGGAGTTTCGAAAGATTACCCGGGACACACAGCTGGCTATTCGTATCTTGGAGAGGAGGTTAGATTTTCAACTGAAGCTGAGGTAATTTCAATGAGTTTTTCTAGATCTGATCTTGATGAATTTAGAGAGAAATTCCCATTTCAAGAGGATGCCGATACGTTTCACCTCTGATCTGATGATTTCTGACAAAAAATTCCTTATAGAAAGATGATAGTCGTTATCCCTACTGGTGGGTTGGCTAATCGGATGAGGGCTGTTGATTCTGCTAGAGCACTCTCAAGAAAAATGAAGTGTGCACTTCAGGTTGTATGGGTCACAAACAAAAGTATGATCTGTGGATTTAGAGATTTGTTTAAGGAGATCCAAGGTGTCGAGGTAATTGAGTCAAATAAAATACCTTTTAAATATGCATATAGGGATAAGGTTTTTCACTTTCCAAGATTACTGAGAAAACTGTTTGGAATTACGCTTTACAAGCAATGGGCTGTAGATGATCTCTTACAAGAGAATGTGAATTTTGAGCAGTTAGTATCAAGTAATAAGACCATTGTTTTTGAAAGCTATACAAGGTTTTATCCAAATGAAAAGCAATATTCAGATTTCGAACCATTGGATGTGTTGAAGTCAAAAATTGAAAAAGAAACGTCGGATTTCAATGAATTTACAATAGGAGTACACATACGGAGAACAGACAATGAAAAAGCAGTAGAAAACAGCCCTTTGGATTTGTTTGCTGAGGCAGTTCAAAAAGAAATCAATGTTGATGACCGCCATAATTTTTATTTGGCTACTGATGATCAGGAGGTCAAAAAAGCGATGATGCAGGCTTTTGGAGATAGAATTAGGACAAACTCAAATCGTGCCTCCAGAAAAAAATGTGAAGATGTTCAGCAAGGGTTGGTTGAATTGTTCGCGTTATCAAACACTAAAAAAGTATATGGATCCTATTGGAGTTCATTTTCCCATGCAGCATGTGACCTGACTGGCATAGAGGAAATAACAGTTCGCAAAAAATAATTTCCTAATTTCTTTTCGTTCTAGAAATAGAGGTCACTGGCAGGACTCCAATGGTACTATTTAAACATTTAAGACTTAGTTGTTAATGATGAGCTTTAATTTGCGGTAAAATGAAATCGCTGGTTTTCATATTCACTTTATTGTTCTGCTTGCAAGCAGAGTCACAATCACTTGTAGAGGTGAGGGAGAGCTTTCATCAGGCTGTTTTGGATCCGGACCAGTCACGAGAATTTCATGATTTTCTTAAAAAAACGAAACCAAGTACACCGACGATAAAAGCTTATAAAGCTGCTTCTGAGGCGATGCTTGCCAGGGTAGTTTGGAATCCTTTTACCAAGCTTTCGCAGGTGATGAAATATTCTGACCTTATGGAAGCAGCTATCCTTGAGGATATGGAAAATATTGAAGTTCGATTCTTGCGATTATCTATTGAATACAACCTTCCTAAATTCCTTGGGATGAGCAAACATTTGGACGAAGATCGAGATGTGATCGTTAAGAATCTAACTTCTGTTGAAGCAATGAACGTAGACCCATCTTTTTGCCGATATATCGTTTACTTTTTGAATGATACCGGACTTTGTACAAGTGACGAACTTGCTGCTATGGAATCCGTGCTAGCCTCTGAGCAGACCATAGATGGAAATTGAACTAATCTTTCATTCGCTAACAATGATCATTTTCAAAAAACTAGAGTCGAATCGCATAGCTTTGCTCGCCCACAATGATTACTATAATCCCCACTAGTGGAATTTCCAACCGAATGAGAGCAATTGATTCTGCTATTTCAATTGCTAATAATACAGGACATGCGCTTCAGGTGATATGGATACGAGACAAGAAACTAAATTGTAAATATTCAGACCTTTTTCTTCCTATTGAAAATGTTGAGATCGTCGAAAAATCATTTACACCATTGAAATTCTTGCGAGCCTCGGTTCTTAACTTTTATCTTCCGTCAATCATTCGATTTCTGTTAGGAATCAGATTTTACTCCAAAGCAAAAGTTCATCAGCTCAGAGACGATAAATATGATTTCGAACAGATTACAGATAGCTATTCCAATGTAGTTTTTGTGAGCAACCTAAGATTTTATCCAGTTCAACAACCAAATGCTTTGTTCAAACCCATTGATCAAATTAGGCGAAGAGTTGAACATATTACTAAATCATTTACTGATCATACAGTTGGAATTCACGTTCGGCGAACAGACCACAAGAAGGCCATTGAAAGCAGTCCTCTGGCATTGTTTTTTGAGGCTATCGAAAATGAGATTGAGAATGAAAACAAAAGTACTTTTTATGTTGCGTCAGATAGTAGTGAAGTAAGAGATGCTATGAAAGATAGTTTTGGATCCAAAATAATCTTAAACCCACAAGAACCAGGAAGAAGCACAAAAGAAGACATCCAACATGGATTGGCAGAGTTGTTCTCACTCTCAAAAACACAAAAGGTTTATGGTTCTTATGGGAGTTCCTTTTCCCAGACGGCTTGTGAAATATCCAGTATTCCATTGATAATGCTGAATCAAGAGAAAAAATAGTTTTGAGGAATAGAACGGGGATAGAATGATCTTAACTGAATTGCTTATTCAAGAATATAAGTCTCCTCTAGAACAATACCCGATTTACCATCATTGGAATCATACCATTCCCAGTAGATTACTTCTTCTCCTTCAAAAATTGAGTATTTAACCTCCCAATGAATATCAGCTCCATCCGGAACACCTTCCATAGCATTGAAAAGCTTGATCGTAAGTTCATTTGAATATTCAAGGAGGGAATCATCAATATCTACCCAAATCTGCATGTTCTTGGGATTTTTTCGAATAATACCACTGTCGTAAATGAGTGAATCCCCCATGTAAACTTCAACTCGATTATCTATCTTCTCAAATTCTATGTGATAATCGCCATTTCGCTTTTTATCAGCAGTTTGAAATGCTAGCGAGGATAAAAAAAAGGCGGCAATATTTAGTAACGATGTAACGGTCATTTTTTAGAAACTTTCAATCTATCAAAACATCTCAAGTCCTTAATCATTAGTCATTAAAAATGATAGATCACCCTAAGAATGATAATACAATTTACGTACCGAAATAGATCTAGTTTAGAAAAAAATTTGAAACGAATGTTCAAAAAACATACTATTTGATCAAGTACTATTTTATAAATTTCTTGAGTTGAGTTAAGTATGTTTTAGCCAATGCTGGATATGTGTATTCTTTTGCGGTTCTTTTTGCACGGCTGCTGATCTTCTTCAGTTGATCAGAAGACATTCTTTTGATTTTGTTAAAGACTTGAGTTAATGATTCAGGTTTAGGCTCACACAAAAATCCGTTTTTGCCATCTTTAACTATTCCGTCAACTCCTTCATTTGCTGTTGCTACTACAATACAGCCTCTTGCCATCGCTTCCAAATAAACCAACCCGAATGTTTCTCGCTCGCTGATCATCACAAAAATGTCCGACTCATCCATTTTGTCCCTCACCTCTGAATTTGGAAGGAAGCCTTCGAATTTCACTTTTGATTGAACATCATTTTCGTCAGCAACTCTGGAAAGACTCTCCATCTCGGGACCTATTCCAACGATTCGATAAACCCAGTCCGATTGAATGTTTGTTAATGAACAAATGACTTTATCAATGTTTTTTCTTTCAATAAGATTGGCAACGGTTAAGATGTTGGCTGGACGATCTTTGAACTCAAACTTCCTCGTTGATGGTGTTTCCAACCAAATTGAATCTACACCTCCAGGCATTGAAAATGACTTATTTACAATCTGCGGAAGTTGGTTTTCAAACTTGCGCTGAAGAAAGGGGGATCGAAAACTGATAGCTTGGGAACCAGCAATTATTTTCTCATACTTTTTGGTTAGCATTCCCGACCTAACTTTCGATCGTTTATAATCAGTATAATGAATGCCTTGAATAAATGGTTTTTTGTGTTTTGCGCTTAGGTGATAACCCAGTGATGCACCAACTGGCATATGTCCAATCAATACGTCGAACTGTTCAATGAACTCTTTTTGAATTGCGGGATAAATATTAATTCCCCCTGGCAATCGAATCATAGTTCGATTGGAAACATTTACACGGTCTAAGACAAAGTTTGAAGGAAGTTCTCTTTCTCTTAGTTCAGAAAGTTCAAGCAAATTTGGGGCGTGCAGAGTGATAACATGTACTTGATGCTCCTTGGCCCATTGCCTTGCGTAATAATGCAATGCAATTGTAGAGTCCTGATCATCCTCTTTGCATGGGTATAAGTTTGTAATTAAAAGAAGTTTCAAGCTGGACTATTTATGTTTTCAAAGCTTCACATTGCTAAGTAATCAAAAGTAGACTTTAATGATGATTTGAAAATAGTGTTTCAGACTAGGTCACAAGTTTTTTAGTTAGCTACCATCTGTCTTCGCATAATTGTCAAAGGGTTTACCTAACATGGCCTTTACTAACCCTTTTAATTCAGCTTTCTTCATTGTTCTTTTTACACGAGTTCTTTCAGACTGAGCAAAATAGTTTTTAAGAATCCAGAAACCATTCCGAATAATCGAACTCATTCCTTTCCTTAATGCCTTGGTTTTTCCAAAGAGTAATTGATCTCTGAGGTACGCCGTATAACCTACAGTTTGCCTCCTATTTCTTATGTAGTTTTCTGTAGTCCTTTCTTCTACAATGTCTGAGTAAACAACTGCCTCTTCGCACCAAACGATTTTAGCACCTTTCAAAGTCATTGATTCAAAAAAGTGACTATCCTCACCACCGGTCAGGTTAAAAATGGGATTGAAACTGAGGTTGTGTTTCCTTGAAAATTGAAAATCAAAAAGTGTGTTGCAAGAACCACATCGTTGTTTTATTTCACCAGTTTGGAAATTCATTCGTCTTCTGTCATAAATTCGTTTTACTTCCTCATTTAGGGTACAGGTTTCGGGCCATGTAAATGTCATTCGTCCTGTAACCACGGTAGCTGAATACTCATTCATACAATTCCACAAGTTTTCAAGCCAACCTTCATCCGGATGATCATCGTCATCAAAAAAAGCAATGTAATCCACGTTTAAGGCCTCGGCTTCCTGAAGTGCTCGATTTCTTGCAAAAACAAGCCCACGTCTTTCTTCTTCAACATACTTGGAGGGGAAGCCCAGATCAGCAGTTTCTACTTCAACTATCTCTTTCACTTCCTCTGTAGGATAATTGTCTATTACTACGAGCTGAGCTGAAAGATCTTTCGGTATCCTAACATTTTTAATTGCGCGAATTGCGTTGCGAAGAAGGTTAGGTCTTTTGTACGTACAGAGAGATATTGCTAACGTTTTGATCGTTTGTGTCTTTAGAGGTTGCAAAATTAGCCTCCATGAGTAACATTGTACTCACTAAATGGCACTCCCATCATAGCGTGAAAGGTTCCTTTTGCTCGCATGCATTTTTTAGTAAGTAGAACGTTTTCTCTGCTTAAGGTAGTTCTCATGATTTTTCTTTTCAAAACACATTTCAAAATGGTTTTGCGTACCATTCTAAACCCTATTCTGAACGCTTTGATTTTCCCAAACCTTCCAATGTCCATTAGATATTTTGTATAGCCATTTCTGTAAAATCTAAAAAATACCCAATCTATGTTAGCTCTTGAGGCAGGGATTGCTTCGGTGACGACAGCTTCCTTCGCGAATACAATTCGAGCTCCTTTTCTTTTCAATTGGGTGAAGAAGAAACTATCCGATCCGCCAGTCAAATTGAAACGCTCATCGAATTGCAAATCATGCTCTTTAACCAAGGACAAATCGAACAATACATTATTTGTGTAAGCATCGTGTAATTCGTCTCCCGTGCTTTTTTGAAAACTTCCTGGAAAAAACTCCTTCAAAAGTTCAAGATTATCAACGGGTGGGAATCGCTGTTCAACATGTCCCTGAACAATGTTGGCTGAATACTTGGTTTTAGTTTTACATAGGTTAACCAACCAGTTTTTATCCACCACTTCATCATCATCGAAAAATGCCAACATGGTTGAATTGCTTTCTATCGCTTCCTTGAGAATCCTGTTTCTCATGTAAACAATCCCTTTTTTAGATTCATTAAGCAATGTGACCTTAAAAGGTAGTTTCTCGGAATGGTCTGCAATTATTTTTTGTGATTTATGGGATTCTCCATTTTCGCAAACAATCAACTTCACATCAATATCATTTGGTAAAATCAGATCAATCAGTGAATTGAGTGCCTCTTCCAACATAGATGGACGGTCCCTTGTCCCAAGTCCTATAGTTATTAGTTGCTTCACTTAATATTGATTTCCGATTGACTAATCTCTGAAAACCGTTTTAACTCATGGGATATCTTAGAGTATTCAAAGAAGCATTTGATTCGAAAAACGAGTTTTGAGATTCCTGAATGATTTCTTGAAAGTTTTTTTGCCAGCTTTTTGGCTTCTTTTTTATTATTTATTTGTGTACCATGATTGTTGGGATCAAGCAGGGACCGTAAAGTTGAACGCCTAAAAAGTCTAAAAAGATCATCCTTTAAAGGGTTGACTTTTGAAGTATCTCGATCATGGTAGACTTTTACATGGGCGTCAAGTCCTAATTTTAGGCCAACATGATGTAGTCTATCTATATAATTGTCATCTTCTCCATAGTGCTCAAAAAGTGGGTGAAATAGTCCTACTTTCTCCAGTGTTCTTCTGTTGAGCATCCAGCATGCAGCATTAATGAAAGGGGATTCATATAGCTTTTGCTCAATTTTATCTTCTTTGAGATCATTCTGATAATCCTCCATCCTTGACAGATAAAACTCAAAAAAATGATCAAGATTGGTGCCTTTTCCATTGTAGTGAAGTGGAGAGGTAATCCCAAATCGTTTATCTGCTTCCATTTGAAAAATCAGATGTTCGATTACATTTTCCTCAACCCATGCATCCTGGTTGAGAAGCAGGAAATAGTCATAGTCATTTGCATACCCGTGCTTAAGTCCAATATTGTTTGCTTTTCCAAAGCCAAGATTTGAATCGGATTCATGCAAATAATCGCACCTTCCATCTTGGCTTAGTAGTTCCAGTGTGCCGTCGGTAGACCCATTGTCTATTATCAGGATGTCTGTTTTAATAGTTGAACTCTCAATGCTTTTCAGGCATTTGTCAATCCATTTAATTCCATTGTAGGTAACAACAATTACACATACTTTAGGCGATGACATCTGGAGCTACGATTTTTTCAACCTTGCCGTTTTTAATTGTAATTATTCGGTCAGCTACCGAGTAAAATTTATCATCATGGGAGATTAGGATAACTGTTTTCCCATTTTTTTTCAGATTAGGGACAATTTCCGTGTAGAATTTTTCTTTAAAATAAATGTCCTGGTTTGCGGCCCACTCATCCATGAAATAGATCTGCCGGTCTTCGAGAAGTAGTCGCAGTAGATTTAAACGACCTCTTTGCCCATTTGAGAGATTAGAATTAGTTATTGTGAATCCATCGTCAAGTGAAGTTTTGTTTGTCAAATCCAAATACTCAATGAGCTCTGCAACTCTCGGTTTATTCCCATCATTTACTACATAGCTCAAATCATCGAATAACTGTGAATCTGTGAAGAAACAAGAAAAATAACTTCTATATGACTGTATATTATCCCTATTAATAGGTTGTCCCTGGAAAGTGATCTCACCTTCCTGAGCTGAATAAAGCCCTATAATGAGTTTGAAAAGAGTTGACTTCCCACTTCCATTGCTTCCATTTATAATTACAATTTCATTTTGCATGATATCGAAATCAATCGAATCCAGTTTAAAAGTACTTTTGCCACTATAGGAATATGAGGC
Source organism: Cyclobacteriaceae bacterium (assembly GCA_028279155.1). Lineage (GTDB taxonomy): Bacteria > Bacteroidota > Bacteroidia > Cytophagales > Cyclobacteriaceae > Ekhidna. Next base: position 5,556 of record JANQST010000068.1, on the reverse strand, counting down.
ATTGTCGACCTTAATTAATGGTAATTCAGAACTCTCTTTGAAATCAACAATCTCTTCAGATTCAAACAAAGATTTTCTGATATCCACATCCAATGACTCAACCTGCTCCAATGCATTTTCAACGCCTTTCACTTGTTTGGTAAAGCCTGCGATTCGATTGAGAGACGGTCGAATGTATAAGATCAAGGCCATGTATTCAATGAGCTCGTTTTCAGTAAAGGCAGACCCAGTCATAGCATAAACCAGGAGCAAACCAAGGCTTATGATCACGAAAGTATTTTCAGACTTATCCAGAAGTGTGCGTAAGTAGAAGTTTCGCACATTCAGGTCCACCAGCCCCTTGTTAGGTTTATCAATTGAGCCACCTATATAAGCCTTGGAATGTTGTCTATTTACAATGAGGTCCTTGAACCCCTTTTCCATTCTATCCAGTGAAAAATGAAGCTTAAACCTTGTCTTGGAAATTGCCTCTTCTAATTTTTTAAATAATGGCAAGGTGAGAATATTAGTAACGCTAACGATGATGAAAATAGGCAAAAATGAAACCGTTAGAATCCATGATAGTTTGAACAAGTAGCCCAGAACCACAACAGATTGAAAAATGGCAACCATGAATCCTGGGATATTTTTACCAAAACCACCGATTGCACCTGTTTCAAACATTAAGATTGGAACAAGTTTGTCAAGTTTGTTCTCGATTTTATCATATTTGGAATAAAGTGCTTTTTCTGCCAATTCTTTCCTGTAATTGGCCACTTTTAATTCAAAATATTTTGTGACATACTTGCCTGAAAACAGTGTGATGACAGACGAAACAATGATCAAGACTGAAATATAGCCCAACAAGAGATAAAGATTGGGATCTTCGCCTGTTACGACTTCCCCTAATAGTTTAAGTGAATAAAGGTTGGCCCCTGCCGCCACTGCACTACTTGCAGCAGCGAATAAGATCACTTTCCAGGAAGACTTAAAGAAAAACCCAATGACACGCCACATCTGCTTCTACGAATTAATTTACCTGCATAATTAATAAATTCTATACACTAGAGCGCTCTATATTCGCATTTCGAAAAGCTAAAGATGAATTTTCTGACTGTAGCGGGGATATTTAAAAATGAAAGCCACGTCATTAAGGAGTGGATTCAGCATTACCTGAATGAAGGGGTTGATCATTTTGTCTTAATTGATAATGGCAGCACGGATGATTACCAAAGGGAAATTAAAGAATTCGCAGACAGGGGTTTGATTACCATTATTCATGATGATACCCGCTGGGCACAAATCGAATTGTACAACAAGTATTTTCATGAACTGAAAGGGCAAACCGAATGGCTCATGATCTGCGATCTGGATGAATTTATATATGCCAGAAAGGGATATAGGACCATCTCGTCTTTTTTGAAAGAGATACCTGAAGTGGGGGTAGTTCGAATACCCTGGAAGATGTTTGGTTCATCAGGAAAGGAGGCACAACCGAAAGAAGTTGTGCCGTCGTTTCTAAGGAGAGCTGTTCAGAAGAAGGAGCAAAAACCATGGATGCCGGATAGAAAGAAAACGTTGAGTAAGGTCATTATACGACCCGAACTGGTTGGTAGATTTCATTTGCATTTTTGCTATTTAAAAGGAAAGTGCAAAGTGATTGGGGCAGATAAGAAGAAGATTCGCTATGCCAGGGATAACGAGAAAAAACACTTTCAACCGATAAGTGAAAAAATACTTGAACGCTCATACCTTCATTTGAATCATTATGCCTTACAGTCAAAAAGTTGGTTTTTGGAAGTTAAATGCAAACGAGGAGCAGCTGATACCAAAGCGCACGATCAAATAAGGGATATTGCCTACTTTGAGGAGTATGATCAGGCAAGCAGTGACATCATCGATGATGAGTTGGCCAAAAAAATCTATTGAAATCTTGTATTACCCTATTTAGAGGAGAAGACGCTAAGAAATTTACCCCAACGGTTTTTTTCGGGTTCTAAATATTTGAAAAAATCTTCATCAATGCGAGTGGCTAACTTCTCTTGGCCATATCGCTTGGTGTACTCATTGACATATTTCCTGAGAAGATCTTCAGCGAATGACTCACCAGCAACTTCCTTGAAGTTCTTATACGACTGATCTGAGTGCATTTTTGAGGCCAGGTGAATTCTATCCAGGTGCGAAGGGTTTACTTCTGTTGCTCTGGCATTTTTTGCTCCTTGAGATTCATTATGGAGTCTGAAAATATGAAGTCGTTCAGGGATGAACCCTATTTCAACGTTGATTGCCAGCCTGATCCAGAATTCGAAATCTCCGATTTGATAAAAAGTATCATCATACAATCCGTACTTATCAAATACTTCTTTTTTTACAAGCCCAAGTATTGGTTCGCCCATGAAATTCATGTTTGTCCCTTTTTCTAGTAAGAGATTGGTGATAAATGAAGGTTTGATTACAGCATTCTCCTTGTAGTGATCTGATAGTCTCGGTAGTTGATCGAGATAGAAGTGATTAATATCGTTTTCGAACGTGTACTCTCTATCGGTTAAAACAACATCAACATTCTCATCAACTGCCAAGGTCATCATTTTCTCAATGGTGTCATTAAGCATGATGTCATCTTGAAATTGGAGTTTTACAAAATCTCCACTTGCTTCCTTAATGCACCTATTCCAATTGCCAACTAAACCAAGGTTCTGCTTATTATGAATCAATCTAATTCTCTTATCCTTTGATTGATATTCTTTAATAATGGATACACTGTTATCTATTGAACAGTCATCGACCACAAGGATATCTAGATTTCCGTATGTCTGATTTACAATGGAATCCATACTTTCTCGAAGGTATTTTTCACCATTATAAATAGGCACACATACACTTACCAGGCTCATATTTATGGAATTGATCGGATAAAGGATTATAACTTCGCGCAAAGATATGGATATGACTATACATCTATCCTAAAAGAAAAACGACATTTATCAGGAAAATTTCGTAATGGCTATGAAGTTGAAAAACATATTCTTTTGCTTGTTGCCCTATTGGGTTTATCCACAGGTTCAGATCCCGGGAGATTTACATGATCCGATTGATAAGTTAAATGACAGCACAACGCTTACTCTATTCTCATCAATAAAGCCATTGACTGATGATGGATTTGAATGGAATAATGTTTTTTTCAAAACTTTTCGAAATGACGAATATGCTCGAGGATACAACGACGGTCCTGTATGGAAGGGCCATGGGTTTACACTAGAATTGCATAGCGGATTTTCAGGAAGGCTTGGTAATCTCTCTTATACTTTCAACCCAACAATCTTCTATGCTCACAATGAGCCATTCAGAATTCTCAACCTACAAGCAAATACGAGTGAGTTTGGCTATTCATTTTCAAATAGAATTGATTGGGTTCAACGCTATGGTGCTGATCCTTTACTGAAGTTTCATCCTGGACAAAGTGAATTAAGACTTGATATTGGAAAATTTGTCACTTCTGTAGGAACACAAAATTATTCACTTGGTCCGTCTGTATTCAATCCAATTTTGATGAGTAGACAGGGTGGGGGATTCCCACATATGAGATTCGGGGTCAAGCCAACATATCTTTCAGCTAAAGAGAACATAGCCAAAGTAGAAGCCAATTTAATGTTTGGCTTGCTCAAAGAGTCAGATTATTTTGATAATGATTCAGAAAATGATAACAGGTACTTCAATAGTCTTTTTCTAGCCATTACTCCTTCATTCTTACCTGAATTAACGATTGGCTTTAATAAGGTCTTGTATAAGCAGACGCGATTTTTTGAAGGAACCGATGCTTTTTCTACCCTGTTTATTGTAGATGATGGAATCTTGAATGGTGATACACTTTCCCCGAACGATGCTTTCGATCAGATGGCATCACTTTCATTGGAATGGAACTTCCGAGAGGTTGGTTTCAGAGCGTATGCAGAATTCGCTAAAAACGATTTCACCTCAGATGGAATGCTAAGACCAACTGCTGTCGAGCCGGAACATTCAAGGGGGTACACCATTGGGTTTGAAAAATCACTTCAAAACAAAAAGGGAACCGATTTTATCCTTTCCTATGAGCACACCAACTTATCTATTGGCCATACTGAATGGCGTCCTACCCCTCCTTTTTATGCACATAATATTAATCAACAAGGTTATACACAAGATGGTCAAATTATTGGAGCAGGCATTGGTCCTGGCGGGAATAGTGATCATCTGGGTCTGAGAATGAATAAAGAAAACATTTCAGGATTTTTGCTACTTCAGCGGATAGAAAAGGACCGGGATTATTTTGTGAATCAGGTGCGCAATGCCAACCTTCATGATATAGAGTATTCATTAACAGCAGCTGCACAGAAAGGATTTGAAAAGTATGATTTCTTTGTTGAAGCTGTTTTTAGTCATAATTACAGTCGATATTTCGAATTCAACGACTTGTGGAATATTGGCTTTGGCTTTGGTGGGAGACTAAAGTTGTAGACAAGTCATCAAACTCTTTCTACCGCATCTCGATAAAGTTTCGAACTTAGTTTTTCAGCTTGCAAATACATTAATGAGTAGTTATCCTTTTCTATTTTCTCGATCACCGATTGAGGAGTTAGGTTCGAATTATAGTATTGGTCAACATTCAAATGAAGTTCAGAAAGCACTTTACCTGAGAGATTAATAGCTAAATCAATTTTGTTGGGAAGGTCTTCCAGGTTTTCGTAGAGAATGGCATTTTTCATATGCTCAAGTTTTGGTTTCATGAAACTTGCGTATTCCTTATGAAGTATTGGAATTGTGCCAACAGAGACAGCTTCAATCAAATTGTGAGAAAAGGGAATGAATACTCCGGGCAATGCCAGATAAAAATGAAACTTGGCTAACGTCTCTCGAAGCTTATTCATTTCAATGGTGAAATCTTTAATATCGGCAATTATACATTCATCGTCCTTATCACTTTTTAGGAATCGTTCGAGATGCTCTTCTGATTTTACCTTGCTTACGACTTTGGTTTTTTGGAGATGGGCAATTACATCAAGCCTGCTATCAATAGTAAATGGAGCATCATTGATGTGTGAATAGTAATCCCCAAAATTCCCAATCATAAAGATGGAGTTTTTTCTAGTAGTGACCGATACTCCTTCTCGATCCCAAAGATTCTTGTGATAAAAAAGAGGATGCATTGTCATTGGAACATAAAAGTTTTCAGCATTATCGCTAGTTATGAGTTGACTTCCGAAGTAATCAGGGCTTAGATTATTGTCATTAATTTCAATGAGAACTTCAGTACTTTCTAATGGATTACCAGGAATAGGGAGTCCTTCCTCAAATATCAGCCGGTAATAATTCCAGATTTGATCATTTTTTCTGAAAATTCTTTTTCTGAAATAGTTGAAGTTGAGTTTTGGAAAATATATCGAATAGCCTGCAAGTGAAAAGAACTTTAGAAGTAGGTAGAAGTAACGATGAAAAATTTCAGAGTTATCAATATTTACAACTATTGCTTTGGTGTTGATGCTTCCATTGAAAGTAGTACACCGTTTTTTCAGGGCTATATATTCAGGAATTACACGGACT
>JANQST010000027.1 GCA_028279155.1 Cyclobacteriaceae bacterium | reverse complement strand
GTGGAGATGAAAGGACAAATGCAGGATAAAGTCCAACAAACAAACTGGTTCCGAAAATGAATACCATTAAGACTACAAGGATTGCCGGCTGGAAGAAATCAGTAATTGGAAGTTCTTTACCACTCAATGCATTCGCGTTTGGCAGTAACCAAATGATCAGCAGCAAACTTATGATCGACGCAATGGTTGAACTGAAAAATGTCTCAGATATGAATCTTCCCATTAGCTGCTTTCTTGATGAGCCCATTACTTTTCTAATACCAACCTCAGTCCGAGTTTGTGTTGCACGAGATAGAGCTATGTTTATGTAGTTGACGCTTGCTATCAGGAATATCAGAAAAGCTGAAAATCCCAGCATGTAAACGAATGTGATACTGCCAGCTTTCATGCCACGGTTATTTCTTACACGTTCTCCATACAGGTACATATCTTTTAGTGGCATCAACTTAAGAAAATACTGATCTGCTCGTTCCTCAAAATGCCTTCCTAACATTTCTGGGAGCTTCTCTGTAAGTGCATTAGGGTCCGCATCGTCAGCCAATTTTACAAAGGTGAAAATCCCCTGAGCAAGCCAGTTATTCATCCAGTTGTACCGAAGAGGACCAATGCCTGGCACAGTGGTACTCCATGAGATTAATGCATTGAATTGAAGTGAAGATTGTCTTGGTGGATCCTTGAATATACCTGTCACTGTGTAGTTCAGATCGTTAAACCCGACGACTACCTTTCCGATTGAGTCCTCATCTCCAAAAAGTTTTCTGGCGAATGACTCACTAAGAGCAATGGATGATGGCGCTGAGAGAACTGTAGATTGATCTCCCTGGGTTAATTCATAATCGAAGAAATCGAAGAATGTCGAATCAGCGAAATAGATCTTGTCAGTGACAATGTTTGTTTCCTCATAAGAAACGATCACTCTGTGCCACCATGGACAGATCCTAATAAATTCTTCTACTTCAGGATACTCGTCCTTCATTGTCGGGCCCATTAGCCCTGAAGTTTCAAAGGTGAAATGGTCAACATCTTCCTGAACATTGATGTAGCGTTTGTAAAGTCGATAGGTTTGATCTAAATCGCTATGTTGCGTATCAAATTTCAGTTCATCATTGATGTAAACAAGAGCAAACAATGAACAAGAAATAGCCATGATAAGGCCTATCAGATTTATCCCGAATAATGCTTTTTGTTTTTTGATGGATCGGAGCGAGGTAAGGAAATAGTTGAGCCAGATGGATTTCATATTATTGAGTCTTTTTTCTTTTTTCCTGAATTTCAATCTTAGAAAACCAAGCGATTGAACTACGTAGATCAATCGGGCTTTCAAAGCACCTTTCTGCTCGACGTTTTCAAGAAATGACTCAAACAAATCACCACTAATTCCTTCCAATAAATAAGGATCGCAGAATCGTTCGAGTACGTTGTAAATCCACTTTGGAGGCTGTAGCTCTTTTTTCATCTATTAACAGCTAAACTCTTAATCCAAAAAGAAGTTACAAATTTCTTTCGTTTTTGTCGATTTTGAAAGACAACTAAGTTAACGTTTCTATTTTTTATATGTTTCGTTTTTGTCGAAATTGATTTATGAAAGACTACTCTGCACGTAAATTCTTCGAAGGATTCACGTTTGCAGACCGTATGGATAGAAAACTCACAATTGCAATACTCACAATGAGGACCACCAATCCGGAGAAAATGAAAGGCAAAAAGCTGACCGAGATGCTGTATGCAAACTGTTCCAGCCATTTTGAAACAAGCCAATAGGCAATAGGGGTGGCAAGCACAAAACTGATAAGGATAATGATAACAAATTGCTTGTTAACAAGTGCCAGAATGGATGTTAGAGAGGCTCCAAGTACCTTTCGAATACTGATCTCCTTGGTTCGTTGTTGCAAGAGCAGTGCAGTCAAACTGAATAGCCCAAGGCCACAAAGAATAATGCTCAAAATGGAGTAAATCGTGGATATCTTCAAAAGTTGATTCTCTTTCATGTATTGATCTTCAAACCATTGATTGACAAAGTAGTAATTGAGAGGTGTTCTGTCAGCAAGTGAACTCCAGGTTTTTTCGATGTGCTCAATCGTTTCCCTTACATCCCCATTCCCAATTTTAACAGACGAATTGTATGTTTCACCTTGATGCATATACATAACCATCGGTTCAATGTCTGAAGTAGCGAGGGAGTAGATATGGAAATCATCAACTACTCCAACAATAGGGTAGGAGTCTCCGTCAGAAGCAAATCGAATTCTTCTGCCAATCGGGTTATCCCATCCAACAAAATCAACCCATGCCTGATTGACAATTAATTGATTAGAATCAGCTATTGAATTTTTCATATAAGACCTGCCCATGTTTACTTCAATTCCATAGGCATCAATAAAGTCTGCGTCAATTCCATATATCCTTGATACCAGTTCACCTGAAAAGCCGACTGGAAAAACAGTTGTCGAATAGGATCCACCACCAATTGCAGATCTGGTTGAGGAAATTATTTCGATGTTTGGATGACTTAATAATTCAGATTCGAACACATCTATTTTCTGGTTCACCTCATTGTCAATGTCGATGACCAATACCTGGTCTTTGTTAAATCCAAGTGGCTTGTTTTCCATAAAATAGGTCTGTCGATTGATGAGTGCGGTACTTATCAATAGTAGGATGGATATAAAGAATTGAAGTGTTAGGAGTGCTTTTCGAAACCATCCGGTAGAACCAACTTGTCCAGAGGAGGTTTTCAAAATAGAAGAAACGGAAGGAGAGGATAGAATGTATGCAGGGTATACCCCGATAATTATGCAGCTACCAACAATGAATGAAAGCAATGAAGCGATTGCCAGGGGAGAATAAAATAGTTCGATTGGTAATTCCTTGCCGCTGATTGCATTGATTCGAGATAGGAAAATGAAGGTCAATATCAGTGCTACTAAGGAAGCGACTGTCGTGTTGAAAAGGGTTTCTGTGACGAACCTTCCCATCAACTGATTGCGTGTTGAGCCCATTGTTTTTCGAATGCCTACTTCAACTTGTGTTTGTGATGCTCGTGATAAGGATGAGTTGATGTAGTTAACACTGGCAATTACGAAAACAAGAAATGCCGAGATCCCTAAAGTGAGAATGAATGTGAAACTACTGAATTTCATTCCATCTTTATTTTTAATGTCATCGCTGTACAGGTACATTCTTTCGAAAGGCTGTAATTGTAGAAAGTATCTATCAGCTCTATCTGGCAAGTGCCTTTGCATCATCTCAGGTAGCTTTTTGACCAGCTCAGTGGTTGAAGCATCAGAAGCAAGTTTTACAAAAGTGAAAATGCCCTGAGCACGCCAATTGTTCATCCAGTTGTAACTCACTGGTCCTACGCCGCTCACAGTTGTGCTCCAGGAAACTACAGCATTGCATTGAATGGATGATCTCCGGGGTACATCTTCAAATATCCCGGTAACGGTGAAATTCAGATCGTTCAAACCAAGTAGAACTTTTCCAATGGGATCCTGATCTCCGAAAATGGATTGAGCAAGTGATTCACTCAATACGATTGAGGATGGAGCGGTGAGCAATTCTGATGGATTGCCTGCAAGTATGGGAAAGTTGAAAAAATCAAAGAAAGTAGAATCGGCTATGTACAGCTTTTCAGTAGCCACGTTTTTTTCTTCATGAGATAGAATTACCTGGTAGGCTCGTGCATTTACACGTAGAAATGATTCCACTTCCGGATATTCTTCGACCATGGTTGGTCCCATCAAGCCCGAAGTTTCAAAGGTCAGGTGATCTGTTCCCTCGGGTTTGTAAAGATGGTGTTTATACAGCCGATGTATCTGAGTCGATTCAGTATGAAACTTATCAAATTGCAATTCATCGTTGATGTAAATGAGTGCAAAGAGTCCACACGCAATGGCAACAATAAGTCCAACCAGGTTGATAATGAAAAACGACTTATTTCGCTTTAATGAGCGATATGAAGTGATGAAGTAGTTAAGCCACATGGATCTCATAGTTGATATTCGTTTGGTTTTATCTCTGAAAATGTTTCGCAAAAAGCCCATAGAATGAATCACGTAGATCCATCGTGCTTTTCTTGCACCTTTTAATTCGACATTTTCATGAAATACTTCCTGCAGATCACCACTGATCCCTTCCCATAAATAGGGATCGCAAAAACGCTCAATGAGCCTGTAAATCCATTTTGGAGGTTGAAGTTCCTTTTTCATCTGCGCTGTAGTTAACAGCTAAACTCATAAACCAAAAAGAAGTTACAAATTTCTTTCGTTTTTGTCGAATTTGAAAGACAAGCGAATTTAACGGATGTAGAAATTAATATGTTTCGTTTTTGTCGAAATCGATTTCTACTTCTCGTCCATGTAGATCTTAATTTCCTCTTTTAATCGTTCACGTATGCTTTTAACTACTTTGAAGTTCCCCAGGTTTTGTTGTAATATGGCACTAGTGAGGTACATCAAATTTTCAATTTCCTTGAGTTCATCTGATGATTGCTGACTCAACCAAGGGTAATGGGAGGGGCCAATGAATTTATTTCGTTCTAATTTTTCCTGAATGGTCCAATAGTCATTTAACATCGGCTGATTGATAGCTGTGCGTAGGCGGTTGGTGTTGCCATCGGAATATGCTCCCCATTTATTAGCCTGTCGATAATAAAGGGAGATCCAGGATCTTAATCTTCTACTTGAAAGTGAATACAATCGCCCTGTGTTGATCATTTCATCATATGTGGCAGTGTTTGTTTCCAGGATAAATATTTCAATAGGTGCAATTCGAATAATGTTCAACCGATCTTGATAGGTCTTTTGTTCTTCTATTAATTGTATTGCTGAATCAGCAAGGCTGATTTGGTGTTGTATTGCAGAATCCAGAAATTCAAATCTCTGTGTATCGGAAAGAAGATCCTCATAGAGACGATTCAATGTGATATCTTCTGCCTGTTCCAATTTCCTGCTAGTATTCCAATTGTTGAGCTGAACGGCAATAAGAATCCCGAGTACAAGAAGTAGTATCTCACCAAAGGCATAGAAAATGATCTTTTTCATTTTAGTTTCCTTAATGTTCTTTCTGCGAAATTTCCCTAGAAATCCAAGCATGTCTTCTTTTCAAAACTTGGCTGAATATAACAAAGGCCCCCGAATTTTCGGAGGCCGATAGAAAGAAAGCCCCGGCTTGCAATAGAATCTGCCGGGGCGATAACTAACCAACCTAAGAGAACTTTAACTTCTACTTAATTTTTTAGCTGTGATCGTTTCCACATTCATTTTCCCATTCGTCCCAAGCCTCACCAAGGTCAATTTCCTCGGTCACACCATTTTCTGTAAGGGATATGATGTTGTCACAAGTTCCATCTCCATAATCAATGGAATAGCTTCCACTTTCACCTTCGTAAGTATATGTTCCAGATTCAATACCGCTAACGAAAATCCAAACATCTTCACAGTTATAATCCATATGAAGTGGAGTGTCCACTTGAGAAGTGTAGGATTCACCCGTGCTCACGGACACTGATTCATTCCTTGATTCTACAGTGTAACTATCCTGATCCATTTTTTCAGATCCGCTGGATTCGTATTCAACTGTAAGAACCTCTTCCTCATTCGTTGTGCTGTCCAGTACAGTATATTTTTCTGTTAAATCTGCCTCGAACGTATAGCTTGCATTGTACATCCAAACAGAATCATCAGGGTTTGCAGGATCTGTTTCGGAAGTATCTTCCCAGGTTCCGCTGTAGCTATAAGTACCATCAATGGACCAATCTTCTCCTCCAAAATCCGTGTATGTAGCAGATGAAGAGAAGTTGTTGCCTGTATAATTACCTGTTTCCACCAGTTTTCCTTTCATTAACTCTCCGTAGTATTCGCATCCATCTCCAAAGTCAAGTGTATAGGTATAATTGCCATTCTCATCCTCCTCCCAGGTTTCAATCAAGCAATCAGGTGTTTGCTCCGTGCTATCTGTTGCTATTCTACCTGCTGTTGCTCCTCTCATCATAGCCAGGGGCGATTCAGCTGCTCTTCCAGCAGATGCAGCGGCATAATTTCCATAAATTGCTCCAATAGGACCTCCAAAACCAATCCCTCTTGCCCGATTTGTAGCGGCTCCTGAATTAGACAAAATATTTGCAGCGAATAAATTTTCCTGTGGATTATTTGGAGTCACTTCGCTATCACTACATGACCAAATTAAAGTGGCTGTAGCTATCCAAAGTGTGGCGATAATTAATTTTCCTGTTTTCATATATTGTAGTTTTTCTTGTTTTGGTAGTGATACAGGAAGGTCAAAATTTACCCTACCAGGTATTTGATTTTTTTTAGATTTTTTTGAACTCTAAAGGGTTCTAAAAACGGATATTAAAGAAGAAATTGGGTGTAAAACCTAAAAGACGTGTGTCGAGAGCTACCAGCCGCAATTGATCTTGAGTGATCGCCTCACTTTGTTCATCAAAGACAAATTGGGTTGTGAATCTTCTCGATTTGACATTAACCCTGTCCAACACATTAAATAAGGTAAAGCCTGTCTCACACTTGGCTTTGCCAATGGGGAAGGAGTACTTGGCGGACAGGTCCAAGCGAAAATAGTCTGGAAGTCGGAGGTTATTGATTGCCGATTCATTGTATCGAATCAAAGAATCACCCTGAAGAACGGGCATCGTATAGGGTCTACCAGAACCGTAAACTACCGTGCTGGACAGTTCCCAATTGTTCAATTTGACGATATTGACAAAATTGATCTCGTGCCGTTGATCCTGGTTAGAAGGGAAGGGGGTATTTAAATTGATATAGGAGAACTTGTTGTTTGAAGTTCCTAGCGAATAGCTAAGCCAGGAGTTAAAGATTTCATCCCGGTATTTCACAAAAAGGTCTACTCCCTCGGAGATATTTTCTCCAGACGGATTGATGGGTATTTGAGATACTGGAATAGATAAAGGTTCTTCTGAAGACAAGGAATTTGCTCTTATATTGTCTGGGCTCCTTAATGCAATTAAATTTTCGATGATGCCACTTGTGTTTTTTCTATAGTATTCAAGATCGACCGTCCATTTTCCTGATGAAAAATTCCCTCCAAAGATCATGTGAGAACTTCTTAGAATGGGAATGGAACCATCATCAGCTAGTACCCAATAGAATTTATCGTTGTTATTGAATAGCGACAAGGATGTTTGATTCACATATTGATGATGAATAGAGGCTGCTCCTTTTAGATTGAATTTTTCGGATATTCTCAAGTTCAAATCAAACCTGGGTTCTATGAACCACTTCGTTGTTGGTTCATAGAAACTTCCACGTACACCGAAACTGGATTTTATGTTGGGGCTATTGTATTGATAACTTCCATATAGACTGGCAATTGCTGATTGTAAAATCAGGTCATTTCTTATAACAATCTCATCGGTGAAATTTTGGAAAAAGAACTGGTCAGCATTGTAATCGGTTGCAATCATGTTGAGTTCAGCGCCACCTCGAATCAGATCATCATTAGAAAGATCTATTTCATGATCAGATCGAACGGTAACATCTGAAACCAGGCTTTGTACTCCAAAATTAGATAGCTCAACTTGGGAGTTACTAAAAATGGTATCACTTTCGAAAAAAGCAACATCCTCAAAGAAGGTCTGACTAATATCCAATTGCTGGTCATCGGAAAATTCCGAGGCGGCCAATGTGAAATTACTATGCCAGTTAGCTCTTGGATTTAGCTTCCAGTTTAAACTGATGCCTTTGTTTTCCCAGGTTGCTCGATCTTCAATATTGAAAGCCGAGAAATCATCTGTTTCTTCAAAATCAGCGGAGTAGAAATCTTCACTTATGTAAAGGTTGATATCGAGAATCGACGCATCACTAAATCTGTGTTGTACTTTTCCATTGATGTCATAAAAATTAAGCGATGGCTGAAATTGAAGTGTAGAGAGACCAGGGTTTATGGATTCGATAAAAGATTCCCGATTTGAAGCAAGAAAATCTTTGAACAGGTTAGAGTTCAATGCATCAGCAAAAGACTGTCTCAGACCAAACATGACAGATGTTTTAGCTCCTATTGGAGCTTCAATCATTCCATTGAATGACAGAAGATTTACCCCGGCCTTAGCTCGAAATTTATCAGCAGAACCGGTCTTGCCTTTCACATCAACCACAGAAGATATTCTTCCACCATATTCAGGACCAAATCCACCTTTGTAGAGCCCCACATTGTTAATCACATTTGGATTAAGCGTTGAGAAAATTCCAAAAAAATGGTCCAGATGATAAAGCGTAAAGCCATCCATCATGATGAGGTTTTGAGCTGGAGTACCCCCTCGTACCGATAGACCTGAAGCGGTTTCGTCTGATGCTTGCACACCAGGCAATAGTTGGATTGACTTAAATACATCGATCTCTCCAAGCGTAGGTAAGGCATTGAATTGCTCAGGATTCAAACTAAAAAATCCTGGCTTTCCAAACAGTTCGCCGTTTTGGTTAGTATTAAGGATCACTTCCTGTAAGACCTGGGGGTTCAATTCCATGTTTAAAGAAATGTTGTCCTCATCCGGTGGAACTTCAAGTTCGAGATCTTTATAGCCAATGTAGCTTACTTGCACGGTGATTGTATCTTCTCTGGGTGGAAGTTTGAATCGACCATCCTGGTTGCTGATGGTGCCTTTTTTGCTGGTTTGGACATGAGCGAACGCCAAAGGTTTTCCGGTATCTTTATCATAAACCTTCCCAGCAAGAGATAGCGCAGGACGCTTTATTTTTTGTGGAATGATTAAGTAGACCCCATCGGATAACTGGATTTTGAAAGGCAAGTCTTCGAATACTTTGCTGATCAATTCAGCTTCAGAATTTGCTTTGATTTTCCTGTCAACATCATGTGATTTGAGAAGTTCAGGATTGTAGGAAAACTTGAATTTATGTTTGCCAGAAAGCTGTTCTACAGCTTCGTACAGCGTTTTTTCTGAAAAATCAAAATCATACCTTTTTTGACTGAAAGCTTGAATAGTGAGCAGAGTCAGAATGAAAAGGGTGGTGCTTCTCATCTTTTGAATTATTGAGCGCTCTTGCTGATCGCGAAGGTATTCTGTCCGGTTTTTTCATATTCCAGACCCAGTGGAAGGCATACCATGTCAAGCGCTGTTTCAAGGCTCTTGTTGGTGAAGTAGCCAGAAAACTCTTGTTCGGCTGAACCTTCGAATTTAATTTCAATACTGAATTGTCGTTGGAGTTCTTCAATCACCTCACTTATCGGCTGATGGTCAAAATAAAACTCACCCTTCTGCCAATTACCCATGGTTTCAGGAACTCTAAACACCACTTTAACAGTGTCAGCATTAATTGCAATGGCCTGACCCGGTACTATGTCTTCTATCACAGAACGTTCCGGAACCGTAACTCTTACTTTTCCGGTTTTACAAGCCACTTTAAAATCTCCATCTCTAGCAAAAACATTGAAAGAAGTCCCTAAAACCTGGACATTCCCAAAATCAGTTTTCACTAAAAACTTTTCACCTTCAGTTACCTCGAAGAAAGCTTCGCCATGGAGTGTCAATTCTCTATTCCAATCATCGGAATAAGAGATGGATGAAGAAGCATTCAATATAACTCGAGATCCATCGGGAAGCACCTGAGTGGTATTTTCTCCGGATGCAGTTGCAACTTCGATCTGCTCTGGGGAACTAAAAAAAAGGACTGAATAAATAGCGATCAAGGCAATAGAGGCTGCAATTCCTACATATCGCCATATGTATGATCTATCCTTACCTGAACCTGTCTCTTCTATCGCATCTGCGATGTTGTTCCAAATTTCTTCCTTGCTCTTTTTGGATGGAACCTTTAGAGCAGAGGATTTACGCAGAAATTCAGATAGTTCATCTGATGAGCCATCCTCTTCATGGTTGATCAAATTCCGATATTTGTCTAAATCACTCATTAGATCTTTACTCCCAATTGTTCTCTTATAATACTTAACGCCTTACTCATGCGTTTTTCTATCGCCTTAACGCTCAGCTCCAATCGGTTAGCAATCTCCTCATACTTTAATTTATCAATTCTATTCATCAAGAACACTTCCCTGCATCCTTCTGGCAACGATTGAATTACATCATTAAGCTTTCTCTCAAACTCTTTTTCCTCCAATACAAACTGAGGAGAGTTATGCTCTGCTCTATTCTGCGCGATCACATCTCCCTGATGATTCATCACAACCTGCTTGTGCTTGAAATGATTGATCATCAAGTTGTTTGCGATGGTGTAAAGCAAGCTCTTTACCGTATCCTTTTTGATGCTGTCCCTTTTTTCCCACACCTTAATAAATACCTCTTGCACCAAATCTTCCGAAAGATCTATATCTCCAGTTTTGTAATATAAAAACCCTTTCAGACTTTCAAAATACTGATCATAAACCTCTCTCAGGTCATTTTTGGTAAAGCGCTTAGTGACTTCCATAGGGCAACGCCCAAAGATATAATCATCGCTGCTTAGTGAATATACAATTCGCTTTGAGATTACCCTACCGGTTGAAAAGAATTAAGAATTCATAACGAGAATTCTATCAATTGTCGTATATCTTGATCTTGAAACTTGTAATCAACCATCATGAAAATTGCCGGAT
>JANQST010000016.1 GCA_028279155.1 Cyclobacteriaceae bacterium | reverse complement strand
TGCACTACAATCTTCAAATACTGGTTTGTTTGTTGTTTACAACGTCTTTGATGATACGATTGGAAATCGAAACAGTACGTTTACAGTGAAGTATACGAGGCTGTTTGATTTGATTAGGTGATGGCTATCTACTCCTTCATCTCAAACACCATCTCGATCTCCACAGACCAATCTCCAGGAATAACCATCCCGACAGCAGAGCGAGCGTGTGTATTTTCTTCACCAAAAATTTTGTTTAGGAAATCCGTTGCACCATTGATGACCCCAGAAGTGTTGTTGAAGTCTTTGCCGACATTTACCATTCCAAGTACTTTGACTGCTCGGGCAATATTGTTAACATCATCGATTGCTCCTACCGCCTGAAGGCAGCGATAAGCACAAAGTTCAGCAGCTTTGTAGGCGAATTCAGGATCAATATCTTCTCCTACTTTTCCTTTGTACTGTACATCTCCAAGTGAGGATACCTGCCCGGAAGTGAAAATTAGATTTCCTGTTCGAACCGCATTTTGAAAATCTCTTACCTTCAACGGGCCTGGTTCATAGTCGTAGCCCAGCTCTTTTAGTTTGTCTGTGATCATATTGAAATAGGTTGGTATTTTAAAAAAAATGAAGTTAGTGCGATTGACTTGATTTCTCTTCTTTAGCAAGCATAAAAAAATCCCGCACCATGATTGAAGGCTTGGGATTTTCCTACTCAATAACCTACTCCTTTTACTCTCTTGGACATGTACGCATCCCAAAAAGTGCATAGATGGGACAAAAACTTACAAGGCTGGTCAATACAAAAATGACTGCCAGGGCTAACAAGACAATTCCAATGATACCTGTAATGACATTCCCGAAATAAAGAAATGCAACTGTTGCTGCTATAAGCACCCGAATGATTCGATCAGCTGATCCCATGTTCTTTTTCATTTTCGAAATATTTTAGTTCAACATATTGAATAAAAGAACCAGGAGAGCAATTTCAGAAATCAACCAAACATGTTATGCAACTTGCTAGTCCGATTCAAAACTGGATTAACAGGTCTGCTCCCGCTGGTTCTTTTGCCAAACCTAGGATGTAGAAAGTACTCTTGCAGTGACCTTGGTCACCATTACAATAACTCGATGGTATTGCTGTGCTGTTTTAGTTTTCCTTCCGCTTCAAGTTTTTTCATAACGCGACTAATTACCTCTCTTGCAGTTCCAAGTTCACTTGCAATTTGTCTATGTGAAATTTTGATTGGATTCTTTCCTGTCAACTGTTGCCTTTCAGATAAATAAGTGAACAAACGTTTGTCCAGACGATCAAATAGTAGGTGATTAATCGTGTCGAGAAGTTCGCTGTATCGTAAGTTGTACTGCTGGAAATAGAGTGAGTTAAAATCCGGAAACTGGCGGGTTAAGTGCTCAATTTTGGTTGCTGGCAATAGCAATACGGTAGAATCTTCTTCCGCTTCTGCGAAGATTTTGCTTGGTTCATTTCTTAGGCCGGAAGTAAATGACATTACACAGCTTTCATTCGGACGTATATAATAAAGAAGAAGCTCCTTGTCTTCATGACGGGTAAATACCTTTATTAGACCATCAAGTACAATCGGGATCATCTTAACGTATTGACCTTCTCTAAGTATTTCTGAGTCTTTAGGGATTTCCTGTGTTTTTGCTATAGTAAGTATCTCTTCGACAAGCGAAGGACTTAAATGATTAAGTGCTTTTCTTATGTTTTCATTTAAGTCCATGAATTCACTTATTCATAACCTTCCGGATTCACTCTTACTTTGGTGCCCTGCTCAAATGCGTATCCAATTTTAAGTAATTGATCTTCTGTCCAGGGACGGCCGATAAATGTGATTCCCGCCGGTCTTCCAGAATCCCGATATCCCATAGGAACAGTGAAGGCTGGATACTTGGCCGCAGCAGCAAAACCAGCTCCCCGATTGTTGACTCCCAAAACGATATCCAGTTCCAGTTCTTGCATGGGTGTTTCGAAATAACGAATGCCTTCGTTGTTTAGTCGCTCCTTTAGTTGTGCATGTTCTTCTTCAGAAAGTTGAACGTCTAACATGCCTTTGAAACGACCATGACCGTATGGTGTCCTGGTAGCGCTATCCTCTTCATTGTAAGCCACAATTTCTTCAACTGTTTTTTGAGTGATCTTATCAGAAGCATATTCACTCAGGTAAGCAGCTAGATCGATTTGCATGTCGGCTGAAAGCAAATCTCCAAAACCATTGAAATCAACTTCTATGGGTTCGAATTCAACAGGAACTCCACCCAGGGCTTCAATTTTGGAGACGGTCGCCATGTACAAAGAGTCCTCTGCATAACTTTTATTCACTCCAAATCGGATGCCTTCAAGAGACCCGGAAGTTATGTCTTCCCAATAGCTTTTATTCTTTGGATTACCTTTAGTGGCATCATCTCGAGGATCTTCACCTGTCATTGCGGAAAGGAGAATAGCATTGTCAATCACATTCTTGGTCATAGGCCCTGGCGTATCGAGCGTACTCGAAATAGGGACAATACCACCTCGGCTTAAAAGACCTATTGTTGGTTTAAGTCCGGCGAGAGAATTGCCACTTGAAGGAGAAAGAATGGATCCCGAAGTTTCGGTTCCAACAGTAGCGGCGGCATAGTTTGCAGCCATAGAGACACCACTTCCTGAGCTTGAACCACCCGTATCATGTACACGTCTTCCGTAAGGATTTAGGGTTTGACCAGCAACTGCACTGAATCCATTGGGGCACCGCAAGCAGTTGAAATTCGCCCATTCGCTCAGACTCGTTTTTCCCAAAACGATCGCACCTTTTTCCTTCATCTTTTCAACAATGTAGGCGTCTGTTGTCTGATTATTTAAGAGAACATGGGCACCTGCAGTTGTTGGTACAGCTTCTGTATTGATGTTGTCTTTTAAAAGTACCGGAATCCCAAAGATGGGATGATTGTCATCTGAGCGTGACTTGTCTTTTTCTCTCGCTTCTTCCACTGCATTTGGATTAATTGCAATGATGGAATTGAGCATCGTGTTTCTGTCGTTTTCGAATTTAACGATTCGATACAAGTACCATTGGGTCAATGTTGCATAGGAAAGCTTGCCGGACTTTACATTTTCCTGGAGGGTAGGTATATCCTGGTTAAGAATAAGTGGTTTTAGATTTTCATAATCTTCTTCAGAGAAATAAGCGATTTGATCTGCTACATTTTTCCAAACTTCATTCTTGTCCAAGATCCTGGACTGGATGAGTTTGAATTGCATACGGATTGATTCATGTTCAGCATTTGCTTCTATTTCTGAGGTTTCGTCATAAGGAACCCATGCCGGGATCTCGGTTTTAATTTGAGGTGTGCAAGCAAATAGGGCTAGCAAGGATATGACATAAATTCTTTTCATGGTATGGTTAAGTAGATTTCATCTAAAGATAGAAATAAAGGTCGTTCGACAATGGAGTGATAGTGACAATCGACTGCTTTTGTGTGATTAACGGTAAAAGAAAAAGCCTCACCCTTACGATGAAGCTTTTCTACCAGACTATCTAAACTGACCTATTAGGTATTGACAATATCTGCTTTCGTCCCTGCTGCAATAGCCATTATTTCTCTAATTATTTCAGGATCAAGTTTGAGTTCTTGTAATGTATTGGAAAGATGACCTGCTACCGCATCAAAATGTTCTTCCTGGATTTTCATATGAGCATGAGCCTCGTGCATTTCTTTTCCGGTATACTCAATTGGAGCACCGAATGCATAAGCCAGAAAAGATTTTAGCTTAGTTGATTGCTTACCCATATCTATGTCGGTAAAAAAATGATCAATCAACGGATCGGCAGTAATCTTTTCGTAGAAAATATCGACTGCCGTATCGACTGCATCCATTCCGCCAATTCTTTCAAATAGACTATCACTTGTTGCTTCCATTCGTATTAAATTTTAATTTGGGCCAAAGCTATTTGTGTTGATGTCCGATGACGGTTAATTACAGTATACTCGTGGTCTACATATTAAGAAAATGGAGTTAATGGTTTTCAATTCCGCCGCATAAAAAAAGCCAGATCTTCCAACCTGGCTTTTCTTGTATCTTCATCAATTATTTTTCGCCGGGCAGCTTGGTCCGGTCTGGCCCTCCATCAGTCCAATAGAAATCAGGAGCCTTCTTTTCTCTAGGGTAAACTTCATCAAGTGTGTTGGCATCATAAAGCCGTCCGTTTTTCATTACATGAGAAATGGTGTTGGTATTTCGAATATCATCCAATGGATTTTCATCCATAATGATCAGATCTGCTAACTTCCCTTCCTCAATCGAACCAAGATCCTTGCTTAAGCCAACTGCCTTTGCTCCCAGAATGGTGGCTACTTTCAAGGCGTCTAACTCGGGCATTCCTCCGGCCTGAATGGACCACAACTCCCAATGATAGCCAAGTCCCTGAAGTTGTCCGTGTGAACCTACTCCGGCCAAACCACCTGCTTTCACAAGGTCGCCTACGAACTCACCGTGTCGTGAAAAAATGTGCTCCTCTTCGATAAACCAGGCTCTTCGTCTTCTTGCCTTTTGATCTATTTCTACTTTGGGAGTAAACCGATTGAGTTTGGTGTCTCCAACCACATCCTCGGTAGCGTAGAAATATTCTTCAGCGAATGGTCCGCCATACGAAACAAGCAAGGTAGGGGTGTAAGCCATTTGTGCTTTGCTTACTAGCTGAGTCACATCATCATAAATAGGATGGATAGGGAAAGCATGTTCATGTCCGGGGTATCCATCGATGAGTTGAGTCATGTTGAGTTTCATGTCAAGCGCACCTTCTGTAGTAGGCATCAATTTTTGCTCTTTGGCCGCCTGTATTATCCATTGTCGGTGTTGCCGGTTTCCAGTGATGTACATTTTGATTGTCTTGGTATTAAAATACTCAGAGTATTGCTTCAATACATCTTGCGCATGCTCAAGACTTTTAATCTTGTAAAACCAGAAACCAACTCCAGGACCCGTAGAGTAAACTCTTGGCCCGATTAAATCTCCAGTCTCTACCATATCTGAATAGGTAAGCACATCTGTAGTAGCTGTCTGCGGATCACGTGTAGTTGTCACCCCATAAGCAAGGTTTGCTGCATACAACCATACCTGGTTCTTTTGAAGTCCCCAATTGGGCCACATGTGTGCATGGGTATCCACAAAACCCGGAGTGATGGTCTTTCCGCTCATATCCATGGTTTGTACCCGACTCCCAACTTCCAATGATCCGGAAACGCCAACAGCCTTGATTCTGGCATTTTCAACCAGGATGTCTCCATTTTCAATGACTGTTTCACCATCCATTGTAATAATGCGTGCTCCCTGTAGAAGAATGGAACCCTCGGGCACATCTTTCTCGACATTCACTTTAACACGGATTTCATTGGGCTTGTACCCTTCATCTTCTTTTTCCTCTTCCTCGGCTTTTTCATCAGCAACACTTTGATTTTCTTCTTCAGGATCGTTTACATCCTTATTCGACTTTTCTTCTTTTCTTTTTTTCTCCTCTTCTTCTTTCTTCTTCTTTTCAGCAAGCTCATCGTTTACTCGCTTGGCTTCAGCCAGGTCGTATGAGAAATAGGCATTTCCAAGGGTGAAATTCACAGTATTTCCATCATTATTCCAATGGGCGAATTCTCCGCCAAATGTGGTCAGCTTCCAAGAGGGGAATGAAGCATTGTCCGGATTGGAAACAGAAATCTTCACCGTTTCAGCACCAACCGGAGGGACGGTAACCACAAACACGTCATTATTGATCTTGGCCATAGCTTTATCACCTTTTGGAGCCATGAGAATGTACTGAGCGTTCGAAGGCTCTCGTTTTGGTTCTTGTGGTCCGCCATCCATGTACAAGGAGTGATCGTGGTTAAGTGCAGGATAGGTCATAATACCAGTTACTTTGAGGTGTTCTTTTTCATCGGTACCATCCCATCGCATAGACATTAGTCCTTTTGCTCCGCTATACATGTAGATTCGGTCGTTACCTTCTATGAAATGTGGAAGTCCTCTTCCGGCTGCTGATTTGATTTTGGTCACCGATCCACCACTGGCACTTACCCATCCAATATTGACTTGTGCACCGAAACTAAAAGGATCTATCGCGTCTTCGTAAGCTTGAGCTGGACCATAGCTAAAAGCTATCCTGTTGGTTTTAGCATCCCATGCTGGATTTACGTAGAGTCCACCTTGATTTGTAACTCTAACGGGTCTACCTCCCGTTGAACGTACCTTATAAATATTACCTTCTGTTCCTTCCCAGGTTGTGTAAGCGATATAAGAGCCATCTGGTGACCATGTTGGCATTGCTTCTGTATAATCCGATTTGGTCAAACGTTTGGGTTCTCCATCAGGGTAATCCATCACATATAACCTATTTAATGCTGTGAAGGCAATTTTCGAACCATCAGGAGATCGCTGCGCATCCCGAATCTGGTTGGCGATCATTGCTTTGTCATCGGAAATAGGATAATCGAACTGAACCATTGGTCCGAAATCAAGCATTTCGTCAACTTCAAACGGAATTTCGGTTGCGGCTCCACCAGCTACCGGTATTCGGTAAATCTTGCCATCGTAAGAGGCGATTACGGATTGATTATCTGGAGTAAATGCCATTGCCGGATAAACACCTAACCTGGCTCTAGATTCCTGATCATCTCTTCTTACTGGGAATGCTAGCCAATCCTCATCTCCGGTTTGCAAATTTCTTTTAACAAGTCCTGTCTCTGTATTGTAACGAGATCCATAGATCAGCCATTTTCCATCTGATGAAAGGGTGGGAGTGAATGCAGATCCATAACGATTTGTCTGAACTGCAATTTCTCCTGTTTCACGATCGTAGGTAGCAATCTGGTATTGGGGCATTGCAGCGTTGTATTGCCAAGCTCCTGTTCTTCTGGAAAACCAGATATAGCGCTCATCCGCTCCAAAAGCTGGTTCAAGGGCTTGAAGTCCGTCAGGCTTCTTAATTAATTGAATCCCGCCGCCTCCATCTTTGTGGTACATATGGAGCTTCATTGTGCGAATTCCTTTGGAGGCGATGATGTATTTACCATCAGGTGTCCATTCCGCTTCCTGGTAATATTTGTCGTTGTCTTTTGTTATCTGCTTTGGTTCAGCTTCTTCATCTGTTAAGTCGAGCGTCCAGACATTTTCGGAACCACTTTTATCTGAGGTGAAAACAATGGAATTACCATCTGGGCTGAAACGGGGATGCGTATCATACGCCATTCCGGAAGTGATCTGCTCCGCTTTACCTCCTCCAATAGGCAACGAGTAAATGTCACCCATCATATCAAATACGATCGTGGTGCCATCTGGACTTACATCCAATGAGATCCACGTTCCTTCCGAGGTTTTTAGTTGAAAACTTCGTTCCGGTTCCAACGGTAGCTCTTTTGTTGATTTTTTTTCTTTTGTAGTGTCTGATTCATTGGTGCTTTCATCTTGGGAAAAGCCCAGGAATCCAACGCATACCAAGAGGGTAATTAGATAATATTTCATGTCGAATGGGTTAAGATTAGGTCGCCAATTTATGGTAAAATGATTGATTCAATTTAGAAGTTACACGAATGGATGGAAAAGTACTTAATCAGCAGCGTCATGACCAAGCGCCTTAAGCACTTCTTTGTCCAATTGATGGAGAATGTCTTCTCTTCCGGAATAATACCCCCTTGTGAATCTCTTTGACTTGGTTCCTACCTGCATTTGTTCACAAACTTGCCAGTCCTGCTTGTTTGTTAGATCCCAAAAATCTACCGCAGATTTGATCCTTTCCTGAGCTGCAGAATCGTCAATCACTTCGGGTCGAAAAAGCCAATAACAATCATTGATGATTTTTTCAGGCCCAAGCGGAGTGATATGATGGAATAGGACAAAATCAGGATGTGGTGTGAGGAGGAGATTTGGAAAAATGGAATAGTAATAAATCCGCTGAAGATCATCTCCTGAAACATCACAAATAGGAGGGGCTGCAGCTTCACCATCCATGGTCATACTTCCTCGTTCCTTCGTCAGATCCATGAACCCGCCAATAACGGCGCCCTTTTCTGCATCATGTTGGGCAGATTGGACAGGGGTGAGCTCCGCTAGCTTGGGATGAACACCGGGGCAATGGTAGCATTCCTGGTAGTTTTGGAGTATAAGTTTCCAATTGCAATTGAGCTCGTACTTGATGTGGTGAGCAATTCGAAGCTCTTCCATTTTCCAATCGGAAAATTTGCCCATTAATGCCTCCATGTGCTTTTCAAATGGGATCGGTTTTTTATCAAGGTTGATGAAAACAAATCCTTCCCATATGTAGACGCTTGCTTGAGGAAGTGCGCATTCTTCTTTTTTAAAGCCGTTCTCTTCTTTCATTAGTGGTGCTCCCAGTAATTTCCCATCAAGACTGTAGGTCCAGGCATGATAAGGACATTGAATGGAACCTGCTTTGAAGTTTCCTGAAGGTTCTGCGCATAGTTGTGTTCCGCGATGGCTGCACACATTGAATAGGGCTTGAATTTTCCCAGACTTATCGCGTGTAAGAATCAAGCTTTCATCTTCGACCTTGATCAATTTGTAATCTCCAATTGCCGAGATCTCCTCAGCTCGACAAGCGTAAATCCAAAATTTGTAAAAGATCTTTTCTACTTCTTCCTGGTAAATTTCGGAGCTATGGTAATACTTTCCAGGCAAAGTTCTGGTGCCATCAACGATGGGATAATCAACTCCACGCTTTGTGAATCCTTTTTCGCCCATTTTTAGCTCTTCAATAGCGCCTTAGCTCCTAAATAGCCTGGCATACATGTGATTCCACCACCAGGATGAGAACCACTTCCACACAAATAAAGCCCATTAATAGGTGTATTGTATTGCATACAAGAAGGAATTGGTCGTGTAAGAATCTGATCTACGGCATGTTCTCCATGAAAAATATGCCCAAAAGGAAGGTTATATCTTTCTTCAAAATCGACTGGTGTCAATAACTCAGATCCAACAATGGCATCCTTCACGTTGGGACTGTATTGGGCCAATGTATCAATCACATTATTCATTAGCTCCTTCCTGGTCGAATCAGTCCAACCGCCAGTTAACTCATATGGGACATAATGAATCAAGATAGAAGCAGTTGCATGACCTTCCGGAGCCTTTTCTCCAAGGTAAACGTCCAATATTGGCTCCTGTGAGAAATTTTTGTATTTGACCGGATCGAACGCTTTTTCCATCTCCAGCCAGGTATTTCCTGTTCGAGCAAATTGTGCATTGCTTTCCAATCCGCTGAATTGGAGTGGTTGGTTGAGTGCTAGCAGAAGCTTAGCAGTTGTGCCTCTTGACCTAAAATGCTCAATTCCGTGTTCAAGTGAATATTCAATTTGATTGGGTT
>JANQST010000012.1 GCA_028279155.1 Cyclobacteriaceae bacterium | reverse complement strand
CCGGGAGTTTATGCGGTAGGGGACGTCAACACTTATCCTGGAAAATTGAAGCTGATTTTGAGCGGATTCCATGAGGCAACTATTGCCTTGCAGTCTGCCTATGAAATCATCAATCCTGGGAAAAAGCATGTGATGAAGTACACTACAGTGAATGGGATCACAGGGTTTGATGGATCCAAAAAGGAAGCGAAAAAAGTAGAACCTGTAGCTATATGATCAAGATCAAGGTAAAAGATCGGGAAGGACAATTCCACGAGTTGGAGGGACCAACAGACATGTCACTCAACCTGATGGAATTATTTAAAGCACACGAGCTACCTGTTGAGGGAACGTGTGGAGGAATGGCACTTTGTGCTTCATGCCAGTGCTATGTGCTTTCAGATCATGCATTAGATGGCCGAACAGATGCAGAAGAGGATATGCTGGCTGAGGCTTTTTATGTAAAAGAAAACAGTCGACTTGGATGCCAGATCCACCTGGTGGATGAATTGGATGGATTAGAAATTGAGTTAGCACCTGACGAATCATTGAATTAAAGATGGTGATAGAACAAGAAATCATATCGAAAGAACGAAACTGGAAATTAGATGGAGATTTCCTATTGGAATCTGGTGAGTCGATTCAAAACCTTAAGTTGACCTACCACACCATCGGTGAGCTCAATGAAGCGAGAGATAATGTTGTCTGGGTTTTTCATGCGCTTACAGCTAATTCAAATGTGTACGATTGGTGGACCGGTCTTTTTGGTGAAAACAATGTTTTCGATCCTGAGAAGCATTTCATTATCTGTGTGAATACGATTGGATCTCCATATGGAAGTACTGCTCCGCAAAATTTGCACTTTCCTTCTTTCACGGTTCGTGATGTAGTCAATGCCCAACTCCTTTTGGCTGAACATCTTAAGATCACTGACATCTTTTTGCTGATGGGTGGATCCTTTGGTGGCAGCCAGGCATTGGAATTTGCTCACTCCTTTGCAGGTCACATCGAACACATGGCACTGATCGCTTGCGCTGCTCGAGAATCTGCCTGGGGAATTGCCATCCATCAGGCACAGCGATTGGCTTTACAGGCTGATCCAACATTTGGATTGGAAGAAGGAGGAGATAAGGGTCTTGGAGCAGCAAGGGCAATTGGACTTCTCAGCTATCGAACCGGAGAAGCTTTCGTAGCAACACAAACGGATGAGGATGATAGATTAACCGATCATCGGGCTGCCTCATACATCGACTACCAGGCAGAAAAATTGGTGAATCGGTTCAATTCGCTTTCCTATTACTACCTGATCAATTGCCTCGATACACACAACCTTGGGAGAGATAGAGGTGGTGTTTCAAAGGCGTTGTCAGAAATCGGTATTCGAAGCCTGATCCTTGGAATTGATAGCGATCAGCTGTTGCCGACCTATTTGCAAAAAGAAATCGCAGAAGGTCTTCCTCAAGGAAAATATGTGGAAATCCAGTCGGATTATGGTCATGATGGATTTTTAATTGAAACAAAACAAATAGCAACGAACATTCTAGACTTTATTCAAAATGGTTAAAGAAATAACAGTAGAAGAACTCAATCAATTGATTAATGAAAAAGCAGATTTTCAGCTGATCGATGTACGTGAGCCGCATGAGACGGAGATCGCAACAATTGGCGGTGAATTAATTCCACTTGGAGAGGTACAGGGCAATATCCAACGATTCGATTCAGAAGCGGACAAGGTAGTCGTGTATTGCAGAAGTGGCAAAAGAAGTGCTACCGCAATTCAGGCCATCCAGGAAAGGACAGGACAAGAAAACCTCTACAATCTTGAAGGAGGCATTTTAGCATGGGCAGATAAAATAGATCAATCAATAACGAAGTACTGATGAAGGTTTTAAAGTTTGGTGGAAAAGCATTAAAGGAAGGCCAGGCACTTCGCAATTCTCTTGAAATCATTCGAGAGGAGAAGAGCAAGGGAGCTATTGCTGTGGTCGTATCCGCTGTGTCAGATTCTACTGACTTGTTGTTAGCTGCTGCTAAAAAAGCCAGAAACGGAAAAGATTTTTCAGATGAATTACTTGATTTCATCAAGAATCACCAAACTCAAAAGAATAACGAGGATTTAGTAAAGCTTTTTAATGAACTGGGAGAAAAACTCAATTTGTTACAAAGCGGAAGTGATATTTCAGAAGACGAAATTCTGGCCTACGGAGAGTTATGCAGTACACACTTTGTGGTTGGTGAACTTGCCAAACTTAAAACTTTAGCCAGTGCGATTGATGCAAGAGACTTCATCAAAGTGTCTAATGCGGATAACGATCCTAAAGTCGATATTCAATTATCTAAGGAACTTTCATCAACTGTTTTTTCCACCTATGATTTTTCTTCAATTCCGATTGTAACCGGATTTATTGCTTCGAATGGAACAAGTAGGACAGTTACGCTCGGTAGAAATGGCTCCAACTATTCTGCGGCACTTGTCGCGGATTTTCTAAATGCAGAGGAACTTCAGAACTGGACTACAGTTGATGGAATTTATACTGCCGAACCAGGGTTGGTACCAGATGCTCGGCTCATCGATCGAATGAGTTTCAAAGAAGCACAAGAACTTGCCAACTTTGGAGCAAATATTTTGCACCCTAAGACCATCGAGCCTTTGGTTGAGAAGGGTATCAATCTTAGAATCCTAAATACATTAAATCCTACTGGAAAGGGAACAGTGGTTAGTTCCAATGGAAATGGCAATAAGATAAAAGCAGTTTCTGTACTTAAGGATGTTTCATTGGTTACTATTGAAGGCAATGGCCTGCTACACAAAGTCGGAATAGATGCACGAATCTTTAAAACTCTTGGTGAGCATGGAATTAGCATTCGACTGGTTTCACAGGCTTCATCCGAACGAGGTGTTGGTTTTGTTGTAGACAAAGAAGATGGAGAAAAAGCTTCTGAATTGTTGTCTCAAGAATTCTCGAATGAATTAGCGAAAGGGTCAGTATCTGAAATTAAACTCGACACTGAAATGGCAATTTTGGCGATTGTTGGACGCCACAATTACAGTCTTGAAAAAGCTATTTATGGTTTGCGAAGAAATGGGATTTGGATGCACCTGATCAGCAATAGCATATCAGGTGAACATATTTCACTGGTAATTGATAAATCCAATTTGAACAAGGCAGTCAATATTGTTCATAGCCATGTTTTCGGAGCAATTACCACAATCAATGTTTTTTGCTTAGGAAAAGGTGAGGTTGGGTCTAATCTTATCAACCAGATACTGGCTACCAATGACGAAATCGTCAAAAACAGACGGTTAAGGATCAAAGTAATTGGTGTTGCTGATTCTCAGCGTTATATCCTGGATCGATCCGGAGTTGGAGAAGCTTGGAAAGAAGAATTAGCTGCAAGCAAGATGGTCAATAATCTGGATGAGATCATTGAAAAGATTGGTGAACTCTATCTTGAAAACATCATCATCGCTGACAATACCTCATCGCAGGAAGTGACGGATCATTACACATCTTTTCTGAAAGCCGGTTTTGATATCGTTGCCTCAAACAAAAAATTGAATTCCGGAGCGTATGTGAAATATGAAGAAGTAAGAAAATTGCTAAAACAGAAAGGTCGACTTTTTTATTACGAAGCGAATGTTGGAGCCGGACTACCTGTCATTGACACGTTAAAGCAATTGACAGATTCTGCGGAATCAATCACAAGAATTAGAGGAATCTTTAGTGGTTCATTGAGCTACTTGTTCAATACTTTTTCAGAATTAGATCGTCCGTTTACAGATATCCTTTTGGAGGCAAAGAAAAAAGGACTAACCGAAGCTGATCCACGGGAAGACCTTAGTGGATTGGACGTTGCCAGGAAACTAATCATTCTTTCACGGGAAGTCGGGCTGAGAACGGATTTAGAAGATGTCAAAATTGAAAACCTCATTCCGGATCAACTGGAACAGGCTGAAGATTTTGATTCATTTGTCAACCAACGGGAAATTCTTGATAACCATTACAAAGCAAGACACAAGAATTTGACCGAAGAAAAAGTGCTTCGATACGTCGGCGATATGGACGTGAAAGATCGAAAACTAAAAGTATCGCTGGTGGAGGTAGAAAAAGATTCACCACTTGGAAACATCAAAGGGAGCGATTCCATTTTTGAAGTGTACACCAAAGACTATGGGGAACGACCCTTGGTGATTCAGGGTGCTGGAGCGGGAGGGAAAGTAACCGCTCGCGGGGTTTATTCAGACATCATCAGAATCGGACGAGCGAGCTAGTCAGTAATACGAAATAAAAAAAATGAAATAGAGGAAACATGAATTTTGAAACAGAAGCAATACGAACACAACTAGATAATGCGCTGCATCGCGAGCATTCCGTTCCGCTTTTTTTAACCAGCTCCTTCACATTCGCCAATGCTGAAGAAGCAAGAGCAATGTTTAACGAGGAGATCCAGGGGAGTATCTATTCCCGCTATTCCAACCCAAATACGGATGAATTTGTCACCAAACTTTGCCGACTGGAAAAGGCAGAAGATGGAATAGCAACAGCTTCAGGAATGTCGGCGATGTTTACCAGCATGGCCAGCTTACTTTCTTCAGGCGATCACATTCTGGCTTCAAGGGCATTGTTCGGATCTACACATCAATTGTTGACCAAGTTTTTCCCAAAATGGGGGATTGAGCATACTTACTTTAATCTCCATCGACCGGAAAAGTGGGAATCATTGATTCAGCCAAACACCAAGATGATCTTTATTGAGACTCCTTCTAACCCGGGATTGGATATTGTGGATTTGGAAGCCATTGGACAATTGGCGGAGAAACACAATCTCATACTTAATGTGGACAATTGCTTCGCTACACCTTATTTACAAAATCCAATTGAATATGGAGCTCATTTGGTAACACACTCCGCCACAAAATACATTGATGGACAGGGGCGAACGTTGGGTGGAGCCATTGTAGGCAAAAAAGAATTGATCGAGGAGGTTCGGTCATTTTCAAGAAACTCTGGCCCAGCATTGTCCCCATTCAATGCATGGGTACTGAGCAAAAGCCTTGAAACGCTTTCGATTCGTATGGAAAAGCATTGTCAAAATGCACTTGAGATCGCACGCTACCTGGAAAATCATGATGAGCTTGAGCAAGTAAAGTATCCGTTTCTAGAGAGTCATCCCCAATATGAATTGGCGAAGAAGCAAATGCGTTTGGGTGGGGGAGTTGTCACGTTTGTGGTAAAAGGAGGACTCGAGCGAGCTACCTCTTTCCTGGATAATTTGAAGATGCTTAGCCTTACTGCCAACCTGGGAGATACGCGTAGCACTGTCACCCATCCGGCAACAACCACACATAGGAAATTGTCGGAAGACGAACGTGCGAAAGTTGGGATTGCTCCTGCACTGGTTAGAATTTCTGTAGGCCTTGAAAATGTCAATGACATTCTAGCCGATATCGAGCAGGCATTGCAAGCGAGTAAGGAAAA
>JANQST010000004.1 GCA_028279155.1 Cyclobacteriaceae bacterium | reverse complement strand
TGTCCTCGCTACCCACACCTGTTGTTGCAGATGACAATGTAGTGATTCCTCTATCTAGCAAGAGCTGCACAGCCGCATATATATCCGTTTGGCTATCATAGGTGGGAAACACTCCCAAGCCAGGGTCGTCTGGTACAGCTGTAGAGTAAGGTATATCTCCCCATATTGTTGTCGCAGTACCTACGGCCATTGCTTCATTGATATCAATGACTCCCATTAAGCCATCTGCATCAGGATTTAACTCTCTGATTTTCTTGTTTTGAGCCAGTATTCCATTGTAGAGATGATTCCAGTTAGGACCAGAATCCCCCGGGGTATAATTATAGTTGTATATGGTCTGTTGGACCAGCGCATACCCGATCAAGCCGCCTGTATAATACATAGACGACCTCATCATATGCCCTTTATGGATTTGTGAATTAGCAAGTAAAGTTCCTTTAAGTAGCAAGAAGCCTGAAGGAACTTCCAAAAGTGCATTTTGCGTTTCGTTAACATCTAGCCAATCATCATCACAAGATGAGAAAGACAGTAATAACATTATTAAGAAAATATTCTTTATCGTTTTCATATCTCTTTCTTAAAATTTAATTAGAAGGTGGCCTTCAGTGTGAAAATATACGACCGGGCACCTGGGTTTGTGAAGTAGTCTAGTCCAAAACCGTATCCTGGGCCAAACTGGTTAACATCTGGATCTATTCCGACAACATCCGTCCAGATGATCAGGTTTCTACCTGCTGCTGTAAACTCTATATCGTTTATACCTTTAGGTAATCCCCTACGTAGCGTATAACTGATAGAAGCTTCACGTAATCGAGTCCAACTTCCATCTCTAACAGCAAGGTTATTGAATTTACCGTCTCCAAATCCCTGAGCATTTCGATACCAATCTTCTTCTAGCAAGACCGTTCCTCCACCAAAATCACGGAGATTTCCCCGGACTGTTGTACCCGCCGGAATGGTATTTCCAAGGAAGGTCACCATGTCTTCTGTCAAGGTTACTTCATTTGCAGTATTTGCATGTGTCCCAAAAAACTCAAGAATGACTTCTGTCCTTGCTGACACATCGTTTCCCTGAGAAGTCTCAAAGAGCATATTAAATCGCCAGTCTTTGTAAGATGCCTCAATTCCCATTCCTCCTCGCCAATCGGGACTGGGATCACCTAGCACCTGGTCGCCACTTTGATCGAGTACAGGAAAGCCATTGTTAAAGACCATGTTTCCATCAGCATCACGCAAAAATCCTTGTGTATAGAATACACCCATTGGTTGACCCTCAATAGCAACTGATCGCACTGAACTTCCCGAAACAAGATCAATCACACTCCCTTCCGTATTAATAACCTTATTCCTATTCCTACTGTAATTCAAATTGACACCTAGTGTAAAATCTTGCTGATCCAAAATCTTGTAACCTGCTTCTATCTCCAATCCTTTGTTTTCAATATCAGCAGCATTTGCGTACTGTTCCGTATATCCTAAGGAAGGCGTAAGCGTTACATCCAGCAATACATCTTTTACATCATTCTTATATGCGGTCATGGAGAACCAAAGACGATTTTGCAAGAATCTCAAATCCACTCCAAATTCTGTTTCAGTTTTGATTTCCGGCTGAAGGTTAGGATTTCCTAAGCGTTCGTTCAATTGATAGCCTCCTCCTGGGAAAAAGGCAAGATCGACCGCATCAGAAAATGATGAGAATGAACCTACTTCATACAATGTCAAATCTCTATGCGGACGTGGTGCATTACCCACTTGCCCATAAGCCAACCTTAATTTTCCAAAAGAAATAAACCCAGGTAAATCAACTGTTTTGGAAGCTACCCAGCCTAATTCCAGGGAAGGATAGAAGAAGCCATCAATATAGGAAGAGTGTTTTTCGAAAGCTCCACCCATAGTCAAGAACAATTGGTCCTCATACGAGAAGCTAGATGAACCAAATACCCTGGTATATCTAATGTCTCTCCTTGAGATCTCAGCTTGAATGTTCTCTAAAGAAGTTAGTTCGTTGACATCTAATGGTTTTCTGAAATTCTCTGTGAAATTTATAGCACCACTATAATCAATTTTTCGCGATCTCGAATTTAGTCCCCATCCAATAGTTGTGTTGGTAGAAATAGAAGAAGTAATGTCATAATTGAAATTGGCAAGGAATTCGGCTGTGTAATCGAAAACAGTTATTGCTTCATTTTCTAATTCTCCATTAAGACTACCCGCAGAAAAGTAAGGGAAGAAGTAAACTCTATTATCAGTATACGTATCTCCTCCCGTTCTGGCAATTAAGTTGATATTATCATTCAGCTTATACTCTATTTGAGCTGATCCAATAAACCTGTTCACATTAGAAGTATTACTGAGTTCATTGATCGTCCAACCAGGGTTATTATAACTAGGGTTATTGTCATCACCTAGAGATTCTCTGTAAGCTCTATGTCTGCTTGGTGTCACAATTCCACCCGCATTTACATAATCCCCGATATAATGAGTGTTGTCAAAATCAGGCGGAGTTCTGAGTAATGACAGATACAGCCCGGAAGTATTTGAACCTGTTTGTATTCTATTGGACTGTATATTGACAAAATTTGCTTTGTAATCCAATTTTAAACGATCATTCAATTGTTGGGTCATTGCGGCCGTGAAATTTATCTTATCATAAGTAGCATTTCTTATGATTCCTTCCTGATCTACCTTGCCCAAACTGAAGTAGTAAGTAGTTTCGTCGTTTCCGCCACTCATAGATACTTTATGATCCCATGAATAGGCTGTCTGGAAAGCCTGATCAAAATTGGAATCTACAAAAACAGATCGATCATTTCTTGAGGTAACACGATAGTAAGTGGTTCCATCGAGATAGGAGACGAACCTTTCTCCAGCTAAATCAACCTCATCAGCACCTCCACTTCGTTCAGAAATTTTATCTCCCCAAGCAATCTGATTATCCTGCCTCCAAACACCTCCGGTGCCCTGCCCGAAAGTAGTTTGTAATGGATGTTTCCTGGAAACTTCATCTATCGTCAAGCCAGCAGTATAGGTGATTTTTGCTTTACCTGCCTGTCCTCTTTTGGTTGTTATAACAATAACCCCATTGATCCCACGTGAACCGTACAAAGCACCTGCCGAGGCTCCCTTGTACACTTGCATGGAAGCAATGTCATCAGGGTTGATGTCGTTCAAACGAGACTGCTGATTAACCCCAGCAGAACTCCCCGCTTCCGAAGCAAGTCCCCGAGTGAAGTCATTATTGAGCGGTACTCCGTCGACAATAATCAATGGTTGCGTTTCTCCTTGAATTGTACTTTGACCTCTTATAAGAATATTAGCCCCTGCACCAGGGTCTCCTGAAGTCGCGCCTATCTTCACTCCGGCCATTTTACCACCAAGCCCATCAATTACTTTATTCTCACCCTTCTGAACCACTTTATCTCCATCCACTCTGGAATATGTCGATGAAATATTGTCTCGCTTCTCCTTGAACCCTAGCGCGCTTATCACAACTTCACCAAGCTCTGTCGCTTCCTCATTTAATCCAATATCTATGGTTGTCCGACCATTAAGAGGGATCTCTTGAGTTGCAAACCCAACAAAAGTGAATGCCAGAGTAGCGTCCGGTGATGAGACATTTAGGGAATACCTCCCATCAATATCAGTAATGGAACCATTTGTGGCCCCTTTCTCTAACACCGTGACACCAACCAGCGGAGTGCCGGAACCGTCTCTTACAGTACCTGTCACCGTGTTTTGCGCCATTAAATACGAGCTGCAAAACACAGTAATCATCAAACCAATAAGTCTAATTTTTATCATAGTAGTTTTAGTTTATTTCAGCGATCAATTTACAAGTGAATTTTTTACTCAACAAAGTATTATTACTATAAAACATAATTTATCAAAATAATAATTTAATCAATATTACTATTATAGAATAATAATTGGATAATTCTAATTTATGCAGAATAAATAAATATTTATTGACTTGAGTAAATCAGAAGTTGATAGAATCATCCGAGGAATGGAATGATTGTGCGGATATTGCTTTTATTATTTAATGTTCGATAATCTCTTGGGGAACAACCAAAATGACTAATAAATAATCTTGAAAATGAACTATGGTTTTTAAAGCCAATCAGCGATAGTATTTCTGAAATTGGTTGATCTGAGTTTTTAAGAAAATAGCAGGCATAGTTCAATCTCACTTTTCCAAGGTATTCCACTGGAGTAATTCCGTAAAACTCCTTGAAGGTTCGAATGAAATGAAATGGGGAGAGGCTGGCTACCTTAGATAAATGACTGATCGAGATTTTATCACTAAAGTTTGCCTCGATGTAATCCACAGCCAATCTGGTTCTTCGATAAAGTTCCTTTTTAGTACTCAACATTCCATTTTCATCCTTACATCCCAAGGTTCCTATATGTTCCTTTATCATCAGCTCCATAAGGTCATAATGAGCTTGCTGAAAAAACAACAAATCCTTGTCTCCAGATATTATCGCATGCTTAATAGTCCTAACACTACGATTCACATCTTCACTCATTTCATAGGTCGAATGTGAAAAATCAACAGATGCGTCATTTGCAATGAAGCTTGGGTTATCAAGCAGAAACTTATCTGATTTCGTCAGTGCCAATTCTACTTCTCGCTGGACTTTTTTCCCGAATACAACTACAATGGATTCTGTTTCGTCTGGAGTTTCTATTTCATTCAGGTATTTCGTCCCCTCAGGAACTACCAGGTAATTTTTAAGGCTCAACAGAAAATCCTGATCATCAACCCTGTACCGTTGGTAGCCTTTCAAAACACTTCTAAAGGAGAGACGTGATAGGTGTGGCTCAGAGGTGAGCTGCTTTGTTTCTACATAAAATGAATTCCCTGTTGAATTAACAGGATGCTTAACACCTTTTACAGTGCATTGGTGATCTCCATCGATTGCGTACCTAAGTGTGCCGCAATAATTGCAAACTTTATTCGACCAAACATCCATATTATTAACTGTCCGATAATCGCTTTAATGAAAGCAATGTTCTTTGTAATGAATGAAATAGGTATCCCGGACAGAATCAATTTAACTCAACAGTGATGCACCACACGATTGAAATGCATCTTATTTCTATTTTGTATCAAATAGTCCGTATTGTATGAAAATACTTATGAAGAAAGTGGCTTCTAAGGACACAAATAAGAAAAATAATCTAAGAGTTGAGAATTTTTTTACTTCTTACAAAATAGTACCAGTACTATTCCTTTCAGTCCTGTTGTAAGTTTTAGAGCTTCAATTTCCGCATCCCTTTGAAATACAGCCACATCATCTTCAGCTTAGAGCCTCCTTTTTTTCGCCCCATTTCCATGGCATCCCACAATTCATCAGGGATCGCCTCCAGCATGTTGAACTCTCCTGCTCCCTTTAGCCACTCACCGCCATCAATCGTTATCACTTCTCCGTTGATGTAAGATGAATAGTCGGAAACCAGGTAAGCGGCAAGATTGGCCAATTCTTGATGATCCCCAACTCTTCCAAGGGGGACTTTTTTAGCGGGATCATACTTTTTCTTAAGGTCACCGGGAAGTAATCGATCCCAGGCTCCTTCAGTAGGGAAGGGTCCAGGTGCAATCGCATTGCTGCGTATTCCATATTTGGCCCACTCCACCGCAAGAGATCGAGTCATGGCCAATACACCGCTTTTCGCACATGCCGAGGGAACCACATATCCGGACCCCGCCCAGGCATACGTTGTAACGATGTTTAAGATGGTGCCGGTTTGTTTGCTATCGATCCAGTCCTTACCCATCGCCAGAGTGAAATTGTAGCTTCCTCTCAAGACAATATCTACCACCGTATCAAAGGCACGGTGGGACAATCGTTCGGTAGGACTGATGAAGTTACCAGCTGCATTATTGAGCAATACGTCGACATGCCCAAACTTTTCTTTTGCTTCTTTAATCACTCGCTCCACCTGATCATACTCGCGCACATCACATGCCGCACACAAAACTTCATTACCGGATTTTCCTCTAATCTCCTCAGCAGTTTCCTCCAATACATCAATCTTCCTGCTAGTGATTACCAAATTTGCTCCAAGCTCAGAGAAATAGCTTCCCATCGACTTTCCCAGTCCGGTACCCCCTCCTGTCACAATAATGGTTTTTCCTTTCAGTGACTCTGGGCTTAGCATTCCTGATGTATGATCCATAATTACAATTTTTCAGTAAGATATGATTTGAAAAACAGTGACAAAAAAAAAGGCCAACTTTTTAAGTGGCCTTTCCATTCATGCGTGGTGATTAGAACGGTGATTAAATTTTACAGGATAAAGGTAGAGGATGTGAATATCCCTGTCAATACCCATTTTAGGGTATTTTACGATCGATCCCAAAGTTTCAGAATGATGTAAACACATGCCGCGAATACACCCAAAAGGATTGCGAACAGCAGGTAATTTCCATAAACAAGATTTCCTATCGAAAACAAGGCAGAGTAGACACCAATGGATCCAACAAAAATGCTAATGATGTTATTGGAGAATTTCCCCGAGGGTTGATTTCCGAATTTTTGCCATCCTAAGGAAGGCTTGATCTTTTCAGCAAAGCTTTTAAGGACTTCATCCTCTTCAGGTTTTGTAACAAGAGTTGTGATAATCCAGGCGATAGAGGTCACTAAAATCGCAAGAACGAGCTCAGTAGTGGATTCTTCCAACATCACATTTTCCAGCTTTCCTTCAGGGATAACTAATACAAGTACAAATGCCATGATAGTGGCGACCACCATAGCAACCACTTCCGTCCATGCGTTGATACGCCACCAAAAC
The DNA here is from genome assembly GCA_028279155.1 of Cyclobacteriaceae bacterium. Classification (GTDB taxonomy): domain Bacteria; phylum Bacteroidota; class Bacteroidia; order Cytophagales; family Cyclobacteriaceae; genus Ekhidna. The sequence continues at coordinate 3,796 of JANQST010000004.1, read as the reverse complement.
CATCGTAATAGGAATATTGCACCGGTCCCCGCTCCGGATAAAAGAAGAATATCGAAAGCTTGTGAGGCATTCTCAAGAAATGTTAACGCCATTGCTCCGGCAATAACCATTAAGACAATAGTGGAAATTCGTCCAACCAACACTTGCTCCTTATCGGAAGAGTCGGGGCGCAAAAATCGAACGTAAAAATCATGGACCACATAAGAGGCCCCCCAATTCAAATGGGTACTGATTGTAGACATGAAAGCTGCTATTAATGATGCAAGTACAATTCCCAACCAACCTGGGGAAAGTAAGGTTAACATGACTGGATAGGCAATATCCTCGCCCAGGTATTGTTCATTAATTGATGGAAATTGTTCTTGTATGGATTGCAGGTTTGGAAACAAAATAAGGGAAGCCAAAGCAACAATGATCCAGGGCCAGGGCCGCAACGCATAATGCGCAAAATTGAATAAAAGGGTCGCTCCAATGGCATGTTTCTCATCTTTTGCTGCCAACATTCGTTGGGCAATGTAGCCTCCACCACCTGGCTCAGCACCGGGATACCAAACGGACCACCATTGAACTGCAATTGGAATAATAAACATGGAAACAAGAACTGAACTATTACTGAAATCCGGCAGAATATCCAGTTTGTCTGACAAGATCGGATGACTAATCAAGCCCTGTAATCCACCAACTTCTGGCTGAGACAAAGCCACGTGAGCTGCATAAACAGCTCCGGTCATCGCAATAATGAACTGGAAAAAATCTGTCCAAATCACTCCTTTGATCCCTCCGATTACTGAATAAACAACCACTACTACTGAACCAATCAAAACCGTTTGAAACGGGGTTATCCCGAAAAGTATTGTTGAAATTTTGATTGCTGCAAGCGTTACTGAACCCATGATGAGGCAGTTAAAAAAAACGCCCAAATAAAGAGCACGGAACCCTCTTAAAAAGGAAGCGGCTTTCCCTCCATATCTCAATTCATAAAACTCAAGATCCGTCATTACTCCTGATCTTCGCCACAGCTTAGCATAGATAAATACGGTCACCATTCCAGTAATCAAAAATGACCACCAAGCCCAATTCTTTGCAACCCCATCTTCTCGCACGAACCCAGTAACTAGGTTTGGTGTATCTGCTGAAAAAGTTGTTGCTACCATTGACACTCCCAACAACCACCAGGGCATCGATTTGCCCGCCAAAAAGAACTCAGAAGAATTTTTGCCTGCTGATTTCGATGCAACCCATCCAATAGCTAAAACGATGATGAAAAATGCTGAAATGATAAGCCAATCGGCTGTGGTTAGGATCATGCAGTAAAAGTTAAACGGTCAAATCTACAAAATCCTTCGTGTAGCTGTCCCGGTGAATATAATCTTATCTACTATTCGAAGTAACCTTTCTCACTTTTGTCGGTACTTCTTGAAGTTGTATGCAACTAGCATGCAACCATTCGGTCTATTACATAAACTCAACACTAAAGGACATGCTTCGCAATTTCTTTATAATCACTATTCGAAATCTTAAGAAAAACAGTCTTTATTCCTCTATCAACATCGCGGGTCTTTCCATTGGAATTGTCTGTAGCGTGCTCATCCTTCTGTGGGTAGCTGATGAGGTCTCTTTCGATAAATTCATACCTAAATCAGATCGTCTCTATCAAATTTGGACAAGTTCCGATTTCGATGGAAAAATCAACAATTGGCGATCTGTTCCGCTTCCAACTTATGAGGCGATGAAAACCGCACATAGCAAAATCAAAAATTCTGCCGTCACAGGTTGGGGTGCAAACAGGTTACTTTCATTTGAAGACGTGAGAATAATAAAGCATGGTTACTACGTCAGTGAAGAGTTTTTAGATATGTTCGAGTTTCCCATGATATCGGGTTCTCCCGATCTGGCATTGGATGACCCAATGTCCATCGTTTTATCAGAGTCATTGGCAAAAATTCTGTTCGAAGATGAAGATCCAATGGGAAAAATTGTGCGTTTGGAAGACGAGGGTTCTTTACAAGTAACAGGTATCGTGAAGGATGTGCCAAAAAATTCTTCGTTCCAGTTTGACTACCTGGCCACCTGGAAATACCGTGAATCTGTAAATCCATGGGTCGTACGCAACAAAACCAATTGGGGCAACTCATCATTTCAAGTTTTCATTGAGTTAGATGATCCGGCAAGTGAAGCTGAGGTTGAGGAAGCTACGGCCGAAATGATCATAAACAACAAAGACGACAATGTTGTACTGAATTATGTCTTTCTGCACCCAATGGAACGATGGAGGCTTCATTCTTCATTTAATGATAAGGGAGAAGAAAGTGGTGGTATGAGTGATTATGTTCAGTTATTCACTGTGATTGCCATGTTTGTGCTGATCATTGCTTGTATCAACTTCATGAATTTAGCGACAGCAAGGTCTGAAAAAAGAGCAAGAGAGGTTGGTATTCGAAAGAGCCTTGGATCTAAGAGACGTGAACTCATCGCTCAATTCATTGGTGAATCAATCATTATCACAGGTATCGCTTTTGGCATTGCCGTCATTCTTACCGAAATAGCTCTTCCTTTTTACAATGACCTGGTTGATAAAAAGCTTTATATCGATTATCAATCACCTGTTTTCTGGTTGATTTCAATTGGTGGAATTTTACTGATAGGTGTTATTTCTGGTAGCTATCCTGCTTTCTTTCTTTCTTCGTTTAAACCAATAACCACACTCAAAGGGACTATTAAAATTGGTAAAAGTGGAACTACTCCAAGAAAAGTTCTTGTCGTCCTTCAGTTTCTTTTTTCAATCCTTCTATTGATAAGCACTGTTGTTATTATTCAACAAATAAATCATGTCAAAAAGAGGGACTTAGGCTATCAGCAAGAAAATTTGATTTCTGTTGAGATAACAAATGACATCAGCGATAATTATGAAATCCTGAAACAAGACCTTCTTCAATCCGGAGTGGTGAGTGCTGTAACAAAATCCAATAGCCAAATCACCTCCATCAACTCAAACAATTTCCTCGGCTGGCCTGGTAAGCCTGAATCTCAACATGTGATTTTCACCACGATTGCCGCTGATTACGATTATGCCAAGACGATGGGAATCGATGTCTTACACGGAAGGGATTTCATGAAAGAATTTTCAAGTGATACGGATGCCATTGTCATCAATAGGGCCGCACTTGATCTGATGCAATTGGAAGATCCAATTGGGACTCCTCTTGATCTTTGGGGTGAGAAAAGGAATTTGGTAGGTGTTTTAGAAAACTCATTGATGGGCTCTCCTTATGAACCTGTAAAACCCATGTTCGTCATGATTGATGACTGGGGTGGTTACGTTTCAGTCCGAATCAAAAAGACCAATGATCTGCAGGCTTCATTGGAAACCATTGAAGGAGTATTCAATAAGCATAACCCTGCGTATCCTTTTGACTACAACTTTGCTGATGTTGAATTTGCACGAAAATTCACGACCATTTCCCTGACAAGGAAGCTCGCGAGCTTGTTTGCTATTTTGGCCTTCATAATCACAGGGCTTGGATTGTTTGGACTTGCCTCCTTCACCGCAGAACAGCGAATCAAAGAAATTGGTATTCGAAAAGTGCTGGGAGCAACTGTTTCCAGTCTAATTGGATTGATGTCAAAAGAATTCACACGGCTGGTCATCATCTCTTTTGTGATTGCTTCTCCACTCGCGTGGTACTTACTGAATCAATACCTGGACCGGTACACGATTAGAATCGGAGTAGAATGGTGGATCTTTCCTGTTGTTGGCGTCACAGTGCTCTTGTTTGCACTTGGAATTGTTTCCAAC
>JANQST010000001.1 GCA_028279155.1 Cyclobacteriaceae bacterium | reverse complement strand
CTAAATAACCTTGCCAGAGTAGAAAAACAATTAGGAGAAAGTGATTTAGCTGAAGAATATTACAAACGTGTTCTCAAGCTGGATGAAAAGCTATACGGTAAAAACCATCCCGATTATGCAACGACTTTAATGAACCTGGCAATTCTTTACAGCGCATCCGGACGTAATGATGAAGCAGATAAATTTTACCTGGAAGCATTATCCATTCGAAAAAATGTTTTAGGACCAAACCATCCTACCTATTACAGAGCTTTAGAAAATGTTGGACTACATGCAATGGCTCAAGGAAAAATGGTACAAGCTGAAGAGTACTTCAGAGAAGCCATTGAAATACAGATTGGCCAAGTCGAGACCATTTTTGCTGCGCTCCCTTTGAGGGATAGAGAAATATTTTATGCGAGAGTAAGAGATGATGTAGATCGCTACAACTACATCGCCTTTGGTCTCTTGAATCAAAAGCCAGAACTGATCAAAAACATTTTTGATTACCAACTGAAAACCAAAACGCTTCTATTTACTCCTTCGGGAAAAATTGAAAGCAGAATTGTAAATGGCAATGATCAAAATTTGCGAAATCAATTTTTTGAATGGAGAAATGCGAAACAGCTATTAGCTAACTACTACCGAATCGGAGAACAACGACTTCAGGAAAATAACATCAGCCTTGATGATGTAGAGAGTGATGTACTAGCAAAAGAACAAGGACTTGTGTCAAAAATGGAAGAGTTCAGCTCCATTTTACCTAAGACAGGTGAAAGTTGGGGTGACGTTCTGAAAAAAGTGAAGCCAAATGAAGCTGTTGTGGAGCTCATCAAAATCAGAGAATTCAAGTCCCAGGAAAATGATGACGGAATCATCTTCGGTTTCACCAACCTAACACAATACCTGGCAGTAATTTTTAAAAGTGGTGTTCAGGAACCCACCTATGCTATCCTTGGGAATAGATTCAGGTATGAAGACGATCAACTAGATGTATATAAAGGGGCCGTTGCAAGAGGTAATGAAAATGAAGCATTCGATCGCCTTTGGGGACCCGTTCACAGTCAGCTAGGAAAAATAGATCGTCTCAGAGTTACTGCAGATGGGATCTACCACCAGATCAACCCAAACTCCTTTAAATCTGGACCAAACAAATATTTGATTGATGACTACTTCGTTACCTACTTAACAAGTTGCAAGGACCTGTTTAGAGATAATACAGAAGCATTATCCAAAAAATCAATTCTCGTCGGAAACCCTGACTTCAAGGGTTCTGCATCGTCAGACCGACTAAATCTTTCTCCGTTACTCACTTCGGAACTTGAAATCAACTCAATTGCAGCACTGTTACAGCCTAAAAATTGGGATGCCAGGGTTTATGCAAAAGGAGATGCCTCAGAGTTGAGAATACGATCTGCCTATAACCCAACACTACTTCATGTTGCCACACATGGATATTTCTCAAGAGATGACGAGTTTATTTCAACGGTTAGTAAAATAGAAGATCCAATGTTCCGATCCGGGCTTTTTCTTTCGGGTGCCTCAAAAAGCTACGATGGGTTCATAAATGGATTTAACCCAAATGAATTAAATGACGGAATATTAACAACTTATGAAGCTATGGGCTTAGATTTGAACAGAACTAAGCTAGTCGTTCTTTCTGCACCAGAACCTAACGTTCCTCAAATTGAGAATAGGGAAGGTATCTACGGGCTACAAAGAGCGTTTGTCGTTGCGGGTGCAAGAAATCTTCTCACCAATTTTTCAAGGGCCAATGCAAACGCAATGAGTGAATTGATCGTTTTGTTTTATCATAAATTTATTGAGACTGAAGATGCAAGTGAATCTTTGCGCTTCGCTCAACAAAAACTAAGAACTAAATATGAAGATCCTCGAATTTGGGGTTCATTCATGCTTGTTGGCAATGGATAATAGTTGATCCAAAAAAAGTGTTATGAAAAAAATCTTATTTCTTGTTCTAAATGTTTTGGTCATCTCCGTGATGGCTCAAAGAACAGAGTTATTCGTTGAGTATGGTGACGAACTTTTCGAAAGTGCCCAGTACATTAAGGCAATACCTGCATATAAAGCTGCATTAGAGAAAAACCCAAACTATGTAAAAGCCAAATATCGATTAGGAGAATGTTATCGATTCACCTTTGACTATGAAAGTGCTCAATTCTATTACGGAGATATAGCCAAAAACAATGATCCCCGATATCCATTAGCAGGTTTCTATTATGGACAAATGCAAAAGCTTAGGGGGCAATATTCAAATGCACTTACAACATTCAAGATCTTTCAAAGATTGATAAAAGATCAAAACCTTGCAGAGGATGATAGATACTGGTCTTTTTACAAGCAGGCTAAAGTAGAAATTGATGGTTGCCAGCTTGCTATCAACCAGGTGGCTATGGAACATCCGGATCATTCTCTTTCACCTGTTCTAGGAGAACTTAACTCGCCATACAATGATTTTGCTGCATTTTCCTTAGGCTCCGATGACGTGATCTGTATCACCTCAGCTAGAAAGTCTGGAAAAGGCGGGCTACAAAACAACACATTTGGACAGAGCTTCACAGATTTATTTCGATTCAGAAAAGATGCTGGTGGAACATGGGTTGAGTACAACCTGAAAGACAGGTTTGAGTCAGTATTAAACACGAAATGGGGAGAAGGTTCAGGATCTTTTAACAAAGAAAGAACTAAGTTTTACTACACCAACTGTAACGAAGATCTTGGTGATGTTTGTCACATATTCGTTTCTTATCTACAAGGAGGTCGATGGACAGAGCCCGTGGCGCTCAACTCTAATATTAACCAAAGCGGATACACATCAAAACACCCGAACCTTACACCAGGTGGAGATACGTTGTTTTTTGCCTCAGACAGAGTCGGCACGATGGGTGGTGATGACATTTGGATGAGTATAAATGCAGGTGGTGAAAACTGGAGCCCCCCAGTAAATTTGGGTAACCAGATCAATACCAGTTTCAGAGAGATATCACCATTCTATTCTCCTGAAGAAAAAGTTCTATTCTTTACTTCTGACGGACATAGAGGATTTGGGGGATTGGATATTTATATAGCAAAAGGAAGAAGTTTTAAGCAGGCAGAAATCCACAATGCTGGTATGCCTTTCAACTCCTCCAGAGATGATATGTTCTTCTTTTTAGGAAATCAAAAAGGATTCCTTTCATCAAATCGAGATGGAGGAGTAGGCCAATTGGACATTTTTGAATTTGACATTGAATCGAAAGCGAGCGTTGTCTCCGAGGTATCTACTGCCGAAACCATTGCGGGTAGAAACTCGCTATTCACAGATGACTACAATTTCGATAGTCCTGAAACAGATGTAATCAATCAGATCATTTCAAGAAGGCTTTCATCTTCATTCTCGCAGGTGGCTGTTTATTTAACTACAGAGCAATTAAATGTTTATAATTCCTTAGGTAGTGATGACAAAGAACGAATCGACAAGATCGTTAATGGTCGTATCAGAAAAATGACAAGCTCAAGTCTTCGATCGATTCGATCCGAAGATGAATATTACTATCAACAACTTGATGCGGACAAAAGAAAGAAAGTCGACAAGGTTGTTACCACCTATTTGGAAGGACAAGGAATGGGACTTAGCATCTCATTATCTGATGAGAGCAACCAGTTTTACAATGAGGAGAATCCAAATGACAGAGAGAAACTAGATATTTTAATCTCCGAAAGATTAAGGACATCAGCAAACTATCGTCCTCGGTCCATTAATTACGAGAAGTTGACTCCACAAGACAAAAAGAACGTTGATGGCATTGTTGTAAAATATCTTAATCAGAAACGAAGCATCAACGGTATCAAGCTGTCTGTTGCAGAACGCGTGTTCATGCGTGACATGGTCGACGAAAAATCAGTGACTGTTAACTCTGCGATTAAAGAAAAAATGCTGGAATTGAGCCGTGAGGATAAATACAAACTACTTCTTGAGGATAACGAATTCTATGAAGAACTGACAGCTTCTCAAAAGGAAAGCTTGAAGGGAATTGCCAGTGCATTTTTGGTAGCCGACTTGAATACATTTGATCAAACCGTAGATCAAACCGACATCACAACATTCAATAGAATGGGGTCTGCTGCAAATCAGAAAGTCAATAAGCTAATCCTTAAAATGATTTCCAACCTGGCAAGTGCCGATGCATACCATGCGGAAACATTGTTTGAAACAGGTGAACTATTGGCAGCTAATTCAGGCTCAGCAGATGAAACTCTACAAAAGTTGTTTAGTCTTGATCGGGGGATGACTGATTCAGATAAGGAGGCAATAGAAAGATTTGTGAGATCTACCTACAAAGCATATTTAGAAGTAGCTCCAGTCTTTATCAAGCCTGCTTCAGACACTGGTGGATTTGCGATTCAGGAACGAGTCCCGTTCTATTCAAGCACTGCCGCAACAAAAGCATTGGTTGAAGCTGAAGAAGATGACAGACCGTTTGTCTTATCACAAGAAATTCTGGATCAGTATGCTGCTCTTTCTCCGGAGAAAAAAGGAATAATCGATCGATTAATTGGACTGGACTATATAAGAAAAGCCTACGAAGAGTCCGACCTGGAGTCGGAAGATCCAAAAGAATACAGAGCTCTTGATGAGCGCGAGAAGGTTTTCGTGGAAATGCTTGCTAAGAACTTTCGAGGAGATACAAAGGAAAATGAAAAGTTGCGTGTGAATGAGGCCTTTGCTTTCTACAACAATCTGGCTCAAAGTCGAAAAAAAGTAATAAACAGACTTGTACTCAGTCGAACTTTCCTCAAAAGAAATCAGCGGTTTTCTCTTGACTTTGAAGATGTGAATAGGAACAGAAATCTTTCACAGGAAGAAAGAAATATTCGTGAGCAACTTCAACGATTCAGATTCCAAAATGACCGAGTCATTACAGAAAACCAAGAGGTTGAAGCATTGGATTACAAAGAACCAGAAGTAGATACGATTACTCTTGCAAGACCCGCAGAAGATAGGACAGTAAAGACTTCCGATGGATTATTCATTATCCCGCTTGAAATTCCGGATTATGCTTACCAAGGTTATCAGCGTATGACATTGAAAGGGAAGCTTATGAACAGGATGGGGAGACCTGCTCCTGGTAAAGCGGTAACATTACTCAAGCAAGACAATACCGAGACAAGCATTACAGGATATACGGATAATCAGGGTGTATTTGAATTTAAAATTCCTGCTGCTGAGTACAAAATGGTTACTGAGGCAAGGGCAGAAACAGCTACATTCTCCGTGGCAGACTTCCTTGTTGAAAGATTGGACGTTGCTAAAACTTTCGAAAAAAGCTCAATTGCTTACTTCGACACAAATTCTGATCAACTAAGAAGTGAGGCGTTAAAACTGATGGATGAAGTTGTTGCTTTGTACAGAAGAAATCCTGTAAGGATTGAAGTCGAATCACATACAGACAATGTGGGAAATGCGGAATTTAACCGTGACTTAAGTAGAAGAAGGGGTAATACTGCTTTTAATTATCTCGTATCTAAAGGTATACCAAAATCAGATCTGTCGGTTGTCTGGCATGGTTTTGAAAAACCCATCGCATCAAACGATAACCCTTACGGACGACAGTTAAACAGAAGAATGGATATTCGAATGCTCGGAACAAGCGAGATTAATTTTAATACAGGCAACTATTTTCTTGTTCGACCTGGTGCTACATTGGCAGCCATATCAAGAAGTTTGGGAGTAAGTGTTAACGAGATTATGTCAACAAACGGATTAACGACTCAGACAGTAAGAGCCTATCAACCAATAAGAATAAAATCTACCAAAACGCTTAATGTTGATCCGAACCTACTTGTCCCATCTAATTCCTCACTGGCTACCAATACTATTTATGTGGTAAAAGCAGGTGATACCATTGCAGATGTTGCAAGAAGATTCAATGTTCCGGAAGAGTTGATCATGGAAATGAATGAGTTAACAAGCACACAGCTCCGGGAGGGAATGGAACTTCAGATCTATACTGGAGGGAACAAATAAGACGCTTAGAACAGAGGATTCGAGATTTTCCTGTACCCTGTATTTTTAGAGATATTGTATTGTATCGAAATTTCGAAAGAAGGTTGAGAAATGTTCACTGTTCTATCTCCAATAAACAAATTACTGTTTAGATCATAGCTCGCTCGAATCGCAAGAGAAGCAAATTTGATCCCTCCCATGAATATGTAGGAGTCTCTTAATCGATACCACACTCCGAATAACACCTGGTTACCTCGGGCCCGATACCGGTTTTCATTAGGGGAATAAGCGAAATTCATTCCGGCATTGAACTGGATGCTTTTTCTCAGGTATTGGAAAAAAAGGCTAGGAGTAACATACAATTTGTTAAACTTGGCTTCAACCCCACCATTATATTTCAAAAGCATCGGTTCAACGCTTTTGTTATCCACACTTAATGATTTGTTAGGTCTATTGACATTAGTCGCTGAAAATCCAGAGAAGGCACTAAATGTGTATAGCAAGTAGTTCCGATTAGGATTGTAGTAGTACATAAACCCAGCATTAGCTACGACTGTCCCTTTCTGTCCGTCAAATTCTGTTACAGGAATTGGAAGCGTGTCATCAAACCCATAGAATGGATTGTATTGTGAACCCCATTGCAAGCTGCTGAAATTTAAAGTTCTGTTCTCGTAGCCTACCTGGACCGCAAAGGTGATAATATCTGAACTCAATATTCCAAATTTGAAATTTTGCGCATAGGTTAAAAATGCTGCACTATTTTCAAAAACACCATTGATACCGCTTCGTTCGTTGTAAGCCATCAGCCCTATACCTCCTATAGATCGCTCATAGCTTCCGCCGGGTTTAATAGGAAAAATGAAGGATACCTGAGTCAATTCATTGAGAACGTCAACACCCTGAAGCTGTCGCTTGTGGTTCATGTGCAACGATGGATCATTATAAACTCCCGCAAAAGCTGGGTTCAAAAACAGAGAAGCAGAAAAATATTGCGAGAACTGAAGGTCCTGAGCCTCAACAGTCTTAAGCATTAACAGGGTCAATATGTATAATCCAATCCTTCTCATCTCTGTAGGTAAAATGGACCTGTATATTCTTCAATATTGCCATTTATTCTTGTTAATACAACCTGGTAGTAAAATAATCCTGAAGGCTCTTCGCTCCCAGTTCGTTGGTTTATTCCGTCCCATCCAACCTGATTAGCTTCATCAAAGGATTCGGTTGAATAAACAAGCGATCCAAATCTGTTGAAGATCTGTAAACTGAAGTTTTCTCGTAAAATTCGTTCACCAAAAATTCTGAAAGTTCTATTATCCGGATCAGTCGCTACAGGTGAGAAAATTTCAGGAATGTAAACCAAACCATTCGGATCAATTCTTGGAGCCAGACCTATCGCCAGGTAAGCTGACTGAGCAGCCTGAGGTTCCAAGTCTATTTCTGAAATTATTGATCCTCGTGTTAATGAATCTGTATTTAATAAAGACTCCACGCCCAAAGAACTATAGGTCCCTCCAGGAGCATCAGAGACTGCGATAACAGGAGAGTTAACTCTGTGTCGGATGTTGTTAACAATATCAAAGTTTTCAAGGTCCTCACCGCTGAAATCAATTTGAACTGGAGTTCCATTCATTGTACCTCCGGTAAGCTCAACTTCCCATACTCCTTTGCCGGAAACACCTAAGAGTTCATCATCTGGAATTGGCTGTTCATCATTCGGCGTTTTAAAGAATACTGTAAGTTCGGGATCAGCTCCAAAAACTTCCAGCATGGTTATAGGTGCATAAACTCCTTCATACCCCATTGGAAATTTTCGAATCCCACTTCCCTTATACGTTAGTTTGCCTTGGAAATAGGAAGCTACCGAACCACCGATTACATTCACATCGCTTTCTAGTACAAAACGTGTGTTTGCGCCGGTTTTGATCACTCCATTCGTAAACCTTATGTCATCTATCACCGTCAGCTCATCCATATCGAATGAGACTTCCCCACTTTGATTAAGTTCCAATGAATTAATCAAGAGTGGAGTGGAAATTGACACCATCTGATCTTGTCCACCTAAGAAAACCAATTCACCCTCATTCCCATTGAAAATATTGTTGACAGCCCAGTTACCGAAAAGTGAAATGGTTCCAGTATTTAAAATAGTTCCGTCATTCTCTAGGTCCCCTGTTACTCCAATATTTGCTCCCGGAGAAACATACAAAATAGCATCTCCAGAAACATAAAGCTGTTGAGCATGACTTGTCAAGCTTAGGATGAGCGATATGTAGATAATCGTTTTTCTCATTTTATTTTCCTGATGCTTTACTTGAGCCTAGCATTTTCTTGATCTGCTCAATGTCGCTCTTCATTACAGTATTTTCACTCTGAAGCTTCATCATCATTTCCATGTGCATCGTAGAGAGTTTCATTTGCTTATCAAGCGCAGCTTTCAGCATTTCTTTGTCAGATTTTTCACCTTCCACATCCGCCATAAGTTGGTTTATGATTTTTTGTTGCTCTTTGACAGCTTCTATTAAAATTGGAATGATAGCATTATAATTAACTGATTTGAAACCATTCTTATGCGTAGTCACTAGTTCTGGAAATAATGTTTCAATTTCCTGAGCAATAACTCCTAACTGCTTCCGGTCGCTAAAGTCTTTTTCTGGAAATTCATCTCGATTCCAGTAGTAACTGACCCCCCTTACCTTCTGTAGCTTATCAAGACTACCATCTAATTCTGTTACTTCACTTTTAAACCTTTCATCTGAGGTTAAGGTAACAGCCTGTGCGTAGATGTCGTCAGCGGATACGATCCCGTCTACACCAACATTTCCGTGAACTTGAACTTTCATGTCATTGTAATTCAAATTACCAGCAGTCATTCCATCCGAAAGTTGTATCCCCCCTGAAGTATTGCCAGATGTTGTTGCGGTCCCTCCAATTACTACTTTGTCATTTGCCCCAGCAGGATTTAGGAAAATATCACCACTAGTGACTGTCTCAATTGTCACATCTCCAGCCGATGCTGTAACATCCACCCCATTTGATCCGGCATTAATATCTACCAGCGCTGCATTCAATTCAACTTCTGTAGAAGAAGCATTCCCTGCAGTTATTGTCCTTGCCGACGCACCTGTTCCTATGTTAATTGCAGAAGCATCAGTATTTGTTCCAATGCCAATTGCTCCACCTCCATCAATATTCACAGTTCCTGTTGCAGTTCCAGCGTTTATGTCTACCCCCCCAGCAGTATTTGTAGCAGAAAGAACTAAGTCTCCGGTAGTTGATGAGAGTGTATTAGCATCTAATCTCAAATTATCAACATCCACCTCTGCAAAATCTACTAGTGAAGTAGTTGCTACTTCCTGATCCATTGCTGCTACTCTTCCCCATTCGGCTGCAACTATGTCTGCCGTTCCTATATTCGAAACCTGAGTCCACTCAGCTATGGTTATATCCGATGTGCCAATGTTCTCTAGTTGATCTACTTCCGCAGATGTAAGGGCACTTAAGCCGTTATTGTCCAAAAGCAGCGTAGCACCTGTACCAACATCAGGTATCGTCAGATTTGCCGCTCCACCTGTTTGAGTGCCCACGGATAGTGTCACATCATTCACTCCCGCATCCAATACTATATCCTCGCTGAAAGTAGCTGTCCCTACTATCCCAATCGCATCGGTGTTCTGATCCCCTAAATTAATCGTGTTGTTGTTGATGTTGGTCGCCGTTGGGCCATCTGCAACTGTCAAGGCATCATTCACTGTAATACTTGTAACAGTAGCTGCTGCTGGAGTCGCCGCTCCGATTACAGTACCATCTATATTCCCACCATCAATATCTACAGTAGCTATGTTTACCTCGCCACCACCACTGGTCGTCAAATCTATGTTCGCCGCTGATGGAGCATC
>JANQST010000575.1 GCA_028279155.1 Cyclobacteriaceae bacterium | reverse complement strand
TTTTGTTGAAGGCTTCTTGGCAGCTGTTTTCGTTGCTGTTGTCTTCTTTGTTGAAGTAGTTTTTTTTGCTGTTGTGGTTTTCTTAGCTGATGTAGTCTTTTTAGTAGTAGCAGTTTTTTTGGTAACGGGTTTTTTGGCTGCTACTTTTTTTGGTTCAGACTTTTTTGGATCGGCTTTCTTAGTTTCTGTTTTCTTCGCTGTTGTCTTTGTCGCCGTTTTCTTAACCGTCTCTTTAGCTGCTACTTTCTTCGTTGTGGCTTTTTTGGATTCACTTTTTGGTGAAGACTTTTTTGTTACCTCTTTGGTTTTTGGAGTTTCTTTCTTTGTGTCCTTTTTTTCTGTGCTTGGAAAGCTCTTTTTTACTGATTCCTCCTTTTTGGAAGTGTCTTTCTTCTTTGATTCTGTTGATGAAGTTGAAGTGGCTGATTTTGACTCATCTACCACTTTTTCCTCTTTTGGATCATCATCAGCATCTCCCCACATCTGATCTTCTAACTTTTTAATGCTGGAAGGAGATAACTTTTGAAGGCTAGACAATCGTTTTTCTCTTTCCATTCGCTTCTCCATCCGCTTTTCGCGCTTGATGTCTGATTCCAGTTTTATCTCAGTCAATTGATCAAGAATAGGTGGAGCTTTTGCTTCTTTTGGTTCTTCTTTTTCAGGTTCAGTATCCCCGGGTTTGTCTGCTGGAGGTTCATCTTCCGCTTTAGGAGCACTTTGTGTTTGAAGATTTTTGAGCTTCTCAGCTATTGCCTTTTCAATCTCATCATCTTCGTCGATGACATCATTAGAGGTAACATCTTCTTCCTTCTCAATTATCTCTTCTTGCTCTGTTTCAATGTTATTAGTAGCTTCTGATTGAACTTCTTCGGAGGTTGGTTCTTCTATTGATTCAGGTTCGTCAGTAGATGAATCATCTTCAACATCATTCGCTTGGTGGACCGCTGGTAACTCATCTTTTAATTCGTCCTCAGGGATTGATTCTTCTGATGTTTCTTCAATCGATTCCTCATTGGTTAAAATTTCATCGCTTTCTTGTACTTTCGCTTCACTATCAGCTGAATCTATAGTTTCATCAACAGACTCATCATCATCTAGACTGTCTTGTAAGTCGGCAAACTTTGACCTTGAAGATTTTAGATCCTCCATGTCTTGTTCTAACTCGTCAAGAATGGCATCCAATGCTCCGACAGGAATTCCTGGAATGAATAACTTATCGTCGGTAGGAGCTTCTGTTGTCAATTCACCTTTATCAGCTACCGACTCCTTAGCTTTGGCATCTGTATATTTTGGCTTCCTTACTTCCTCTTGTTTTTGTTGACCCTCAACTGGTGGCTTAGGTTTGGGAGCTACTTTTTTCTCGTCGGCTGGCGGTTTAGTAAGGAAAAGTAAGTTGCCACTAATGTACTTTTTTAATAGGGGCCGATCTGTTGCATATATGGCTGCTGAGGTAACTCTCTTTTTGGTGGCAGGCTCATTTAATATTGCACTACCTTTCGCTAAAAGCATTCTTGCACTTTGGAAATAGGGGGCCTGAGCCACAATATCTTCCAATTGCGTCAAGTTTTCTGATTTGAGAGATTCAGGATCTCTGATAAAGTCAATTAACTCGTTCCTATTCACAGGCTTGGGTCAAAGGTGTTAAAGCTAAAATTAAGCAAAATCACCAATTTGCAACCGAAGCATTAAAGATATCCAGGATGATTTGGTCGAATATTTCCTCCACAAAAGCCTCTTCATTGGACGAAAGATCGATCGTATTGTCATAATCCTTGAAAAACGAGAAATTCTGATCAAAATCAAATGTTGGATCTTTGAGATTAACATAGCTGGCATTGACGGTTATTGTGATCCGAGATAAGGCTGAAACATCTATGCCATTGTTTTGTCCTGAAGCAGTTGCTGCCACAGGAGTGATCGTATAGTTTGTTATGAATCCATCTATTTGTAGGTCTCCATTGGAGTCAACGAGATCAAGACTTGTGTTTTGCTGAAAATAATCGCGGATGCTTTCTGTAAACAGTACGGTCATATTCGAAGGTCCAAGAGCGGCATTGTTGTAAAATGTTTGAATGGAAATAGTCTTAACATCGGGAGAAATTGATGCTCCTGTAAATGAGTAAATTCCGCAACTGGTTAGAATCCCTAGACCAGCTAAGCTGAAGATCAAACTAAATTTTCTCAATTTCATATTGTTTGATCTTTCTGTACAAAGTTCGTTCCGATATTCCCAAATCTTCAGCAGCGTACTTTCTTTTATTGTTATTCTTTTTCAGTGCTCGAATAATCATCTCCTTTTCCTTCTTCTCAAGAAGCAATGAGTCTTCAAATTCAGTCTCATGAGTTATATCCTCAACTTCTTCATCATAGTTCTCATCGTTAGATGAAATGACAAGGGTAGGGGTTTCGATTTCGGGCTTCGATTCTTCAATAACAGGTGGAACAGGTTCTGCATTGGAAAATAGGTTTTTATGTTCCTCTAAAATCTCGCTTCTGTTTTCAGTTCCTTCTAGCATCTTGAATACCAATTTCTTAAGATCTGCCATATCCGCTTTCATATCAAAGAGAACTTTGTACAAAATATCTCGCTCCGTAAAGTTTTCCTTAGATTCTGCTTGATCAATTAAGGCTGGAAGATTGCTTCCTGATCTTGGTAAATATGTTTCTAGTTTGCTTGCATTAACCTCTCGTTCGATACTTAAAATACTCATCTGTTCAGCAAGGTTTTTTAACTGTCTTATGTTACCAGGGAAGCGATGTGTCTTAAGGTATTCCTGAGCGTCTGGAGTTAGTTTTATTGGTTCTGTCTTGTAGTTTTCAGCGAAATCATACGTGAACTTCTTAAAAAGAAGAATGACATCATCACCACGTTCTCTTAAAGATGGAACGTAAATAGGAACTGTGCTTAGCCTGTAGAATAGATCTTCTCTGAATTTGCCCTTGTTGACAGCATCAAGAAGGTTAACATTTGTTGCAGCGATAACCCGAACGTTAGTTTTGAGAACTTTAGATGAACCAACTTTTATAAATTCTCCATTTTCAAGGACACGAAGAAGTCTAGCCTGAGTACTTTGAGGCATTTCACCAATTTCATCTAGAAAAATGGTGCCGCCATCCGTTACTTCAAAATAACCTTTTCTACTTTCAGAAGCACCTGTAAAAGCTCCTTTTTCATGACCAAATAGTTCGGAATCAATGGTACCTTCAGGTATAGCCCCACAATTGATGGCAATAAACTGGCCATGTTTTCGGTGTGATAAGCTATGGATAATTTTTGAAAAAGATTCCTTACCTGCTCCACTCTCTCCGGTAATCAACACACTCATATCAGTAGGGGCAACCTGAAGAGCTACTCGGATGGCGTTATTGAGTTTTGGAGAGTTGCCTATTATCTCAAAACGCTGCTTTATTGCCTGAACTTCGGAATCTACCTTTTGACTCATGCTATTACTTTACCAAACAATGTTCCAGCAGAACAATCGTTCACCTCGACATTCAAATAAGTTCCTTTTGGATAATTTCCATCGAACACAACCACTTTATTTGCTGAATTTCTTCCTTGCATTTGCTCATCAGACCGTTTGCTTTTACCTTCAACAAGAACCTTGAATGTCTTGCCAATATCTAATTCGTTTCTTTCAATTGATGATTGCCTCTGCTTCTCCATTATCTCCTGGAGTCTCCGTTTTTTGGTTTCCAATGGAATATCATCTTCATATTTTTTTGCAGCTAATGTTCCAGGCCGTTCTGAATAAAAGAACATGTAGGAAAAATCGTACTTCACATAATCCATAAGGGATAGCGTGTCCTGATGTTCTTCTTCAGTTTCTGTACAGAACCCGGCAATCATATCTGAAGTAATACCGCACTCTTCACCCAGGATTCTACGAATACTATCAACCCGTTCTATGTACCATTCACGATCATAGGTCCTGTTCATTAATCTAAGAACTCGAGAATTCCCACTTTGAGCCGGTAGATGGATGTTTTTGCAGATGTTTTCATACTTTTTCATCGCATAAAGGACATCATCGGTTATATCTTTTGGATGAGATGTAGAAAATCGTACTCTTAAATCAGGATGAACATTGGCGACCTGCTCAAGAAGGTTGGCGAAATTCACAATTTCAACCTCATCACTTTTTTCAAGTCGGGCCTTATTGTTTTCACCAGCCGACCACTTATATGAATCAACATTTTGACCTAAAAGAGTTACCTCTCTAAAACCCTGATTAAATAAGTCTGTAGCCTCATTAACTATTGATTGAGGATCTCTGCTTCTTTCACGCCCTCTTG
>JANQST010000573.1 GCA_028279155.1 Cyclobacteriaceae bacterium | reverse complement strand
CTGAGAAAAGATTGCTTTTCGACCTTTTAGAAGTGGAAAAAAACACAGGAATTGAGCTAACAGAATCTTATGCTATGTACCCCGCTTCATCTGTTAGCGGTTTCTATTTTGCGCACCCTGAGGCAAAGTATTTTGGCTTGGGAAAAATTGGAAGAGACCAGGTAGAAGATTATGCGAAACGAAAACAAATGAACATGAAGGATGTTGAGAAGTGGCTGGCACCTAATTTAAGTTATGAACCTGCTAACGGCCAATAGCCAGTAGCTAACTGCTATAAAATGAAAGTAACCGAACATATAGAAAAAGCGAAAAGCACACTATTCTCCCTGGAAATAATCCCGCCAAAAAAAGGAGATAGTATAAAAAACCTCTTCAATCAGATAGATCCATTAATGGAATTTAAACCTCCATTCATTGATGTGACCTATCATAGAGAGGAGTATGTCTATAAGGAACGAGAGAAGGGGCTGCTAGAGAAACGGAGCATAAAGAAACGTCCGGGGACTGTAGGTATTTGTGCCGCTATCCAGAACCACTATGAAGTTGATGCTGTACCTCATATCATTTGTGGAGGATTTTCTAAAGAAGAAACAGAAAACGCATTGATTGATCTTAACTTCCTTGGGATTGATAATGTGTTAGCACTTCGTGGTGATAGCATCAAATCCGAATCACATTTTGATCCTGAGCCGGATGGAAACGCATATGCTTCTGAGTTAGTCGAACAGATCTCCAATATGAACAGCGGAGATTACATAGACGACGAACTTCAAAATGCCATACCTACAGACTTTTGTATTGGAGTGGCAGGATATCCAGAGAAACACTTTGAAGCACCAAACATGGATTTTGATTTGGGTTGGCTTAAGAAGAAAGTCGAATTAGGAGCCGAGTACATTGTAACCCAGATGTTTTACGATAATTCTGTTTATTTCAAATTTGTTGAAGACTGTCGGGCAATCGGGATTGACGTTCCTATCATTCCTGGTTTAAAACCAATTTCAATTAAAAAGCATTTGACCGTGCTTCCGAAAGTTTTCAAAATTGATGTTCCAAAGGAACTTGAACGAGAAGTGGTTAAATGTCCGGACAATGCAGCTGTCAAGGAACTCGGGATTGAATGGGGCATTCAACAGTGTAAGGAGCTAATTGAAAAAGGAGTGCCGGTTCTTCACTTTTATAGCATGGGTAAGTCCGATGCAATACAGAGAATAGCTAAGGAGTTTTTTTAGTTTTGCTTTCATGAAGATTATCGAGTGTCCTAGAGACGCTATGCAGGGAATGCACGATTGGATCCCAACCGAAAAGAAGATCCAATATATCAATAAGCTGATAAAAGTAGGATTTGATACCATTGACTTTGGAAGCTTTGTTTCACCCAAGGCAATTCCTCAAATGAAGGATACAACAGAAGTATTGCAAGGACTTGATTTGTCGGAAACTCAATCTAAACTCTTGGCGATAGTTGCCAATGTGCGAGGCGCACAAGATGCCTGCAATTTTGATGAAATAGCGTATTTGGGTTATCCGCTATCACTGTCGGAAACATTTCAACAAAGAAATACCAACCGTTCCATTGATGATGCATTTGATGACCTTGCTGAGATGCAGGAGTTATCCGAGGATCATGAAAAAACACTTGTCGTCTATTTGTCTATGGGTTTTGGTAATCCCTATGGCGATCCTTACGAGCTTGATTTTGTTGGAGATTTTGTCAATCGATTGGATCTTATGGAAGTAAGCATTGTTTCCCTGGCTGATACAATAGGAGTCTCAAACCCCCAAAACATTACTTCTCTATTCGAAAACCTCATTCCAAAATTTCCTCATATAGAATTTGGTGCTCACTTGCACACAACTCCAGAAACTACGATGGAAAAACTCGAAGCAGTGTACCAATCAGGGTGTCGAAGGATAGATGGTGCTATAAAAGGTTTTGGTGGTTGCCCGATGGCCAAAGATGAATTAGTAGGTAATATGGCAACCGAAAAAATGATTCAATTTTTTACAGACAAGAATATTCAGACAGGGTTGGACCAGCAAGCATTCGAGAAATCCCTGGAGTATTCCATTCAGGTATTCAACTAAATCTATTCATCCTTTAATATCACCACTGGATTTATTTTAGCTGCTGCCATGGATCTGGATCCCATAGTGAAAACCGAAATCAATGCAGTGGCTAACAATGCACCCAAAAGAATTTCCCATCCAATTGTTATGTGATATTCAAAGCCTTCGAGCCATGAATTCATTAACCAAAGTGATGCTGCTGCTGAGATTACAAAGGCTATGGAAAGCAGGAATATGACCTCCTTGGCAAAAAGCACAAGTATTTGTGAGATGTTGGCTCCAACGACTTTTCGTATTCCAATTTCTTTCCGTTTGGCATTGGCCATGTAGTCGGTCAATCCATACAGCCCCAAAATGCTAATGATAAGAGCGATACCTACAAAGAAACTTATTGATTTTGCCATCGTCTCCTCAAAGCGATATCTCTGCGCAATTTGATCTTCAAGAAATCCGTATTCAATCAAAAGTTCCGGGTATATCCCATCCCAAGCGGATTCTACATTTTCAAGAATAGTTGATGTGTTGGTTACACCATCACTAAGCTTCATTGCGATTTCAAAAAAGCTATTTGGCCTGTAAAACATGAAAACTGGCATAATTTCAGATTGCAAAGACCGGGAATTGAAATCTTTGACAACTCCAACAACTTTACTCTTTAGTCCCCAATCCGCTTCGATCGTTTTACCAATGGCTTCACTTGGTGTTCCAAGATTGAATTTTGTTAGGGCTACCTCCGTAATCAATATGTTTTCACGTGGATCTGAAATTGTAAGATTTCTGCCGCTTATCAGTTCAATCTCAAAAAGATCTAAATAGTTTTCATCAATGCTCTTGTCGTTTACAGTGAACATCTCATCCTTACCAATTTCGGGATTGAAATACTTGCTTGTATTGTTAGTGCCAGCCATTGGGCTTCCCAGGTGTAAAGACACCATTTCTATTTGGGGATAATTTTCCAGTTGATTTTTTAATCGTACTTGTTTTTCAAAATCAGGTTCAGGAAACTTCAAATTGATAATATCACTCGACCTGAACCCCATATCATAGTTCTTCATATAGTCGGTTTGGGAGAAAATGACCATTGCTCCAATGATTAAAGAAATGGAAACCCCAAACTGTAATCCCACTAGAATTTTTCGAAGCGGAAAACGACTTTGCTTATCGATATTTGAAATCTTGATCTTTATTGCCGTAAGTGCTGAAAATCTGGAAAGAATTAGGGCTGGGTAGAGGCCAGATAAAAATGTCATTGAACCCACTACAATTGCAGAAAAAAGCAACCAGTCAGGAAAAGATATACTGGTAATGCTAATTTCAATGTCAAGCATATTGTTGAATAGAAGAAGTATCTGTTCACCAAGAATGAAGGCGAATCCAAGGGATATTAAAACAATCAGAAAAGTCTCTAGAATGAATTGAGTGATTAGCTCTGATTTTCTACCACCCATCACTTTTCTAATTCCTACTTCCCTTGCTCTTTTGACTGATCGGGCAGTGGTCAAATTAATGAAATTGATGCTACCTATTAAAGCAAGAAATATGGCTAGCGTGTATGAAATGAGTTTGTATTTTGGTTCAAAACTCACCCCACTATAATTGCCTACTGGCTCGGTGTGAATCTTTGACAGTGGCTGAAGTTCGAGGTTATAACCCTCAACACGATTAAATTTTTCAAAAGCTTTTTGAATATTAGCATTAGCTTGTTGGGCATCTATTCCTGGTGAAAGCTTTAAAATGCATTGCGTTCCGCCATTGAGTCTTCCCCAGATTTTTCCTTCGCCATAATAAGGATTGACGCCTTCTTGCTTATCGTAATAGGCAACAACCTCAAATGGAAAATCAGTGTTTTTTGGAAGGTCTTCGTAAATGCCATTGATTGTCAATGTGTGCTTGTTGGCAAGATTAATCGTTTCTCCAAGGAGGGAGGATAGACCCAAATTTGGACCATAGAATTTACGAGCTGTCGAAGCGGACAGATATACACTATTGGGATCGGAATTCACTCCACCGATCAACCAGTTGAATGTGAGAATCTTGAATGCATCTGGTTGTACAAAGCCAATGCCATTTTGCTTTATTTTCTTGACTAGATCATCTGCCTGAGGAATATTGATTTGATCCGACAACATGAATACATTGCTTATTGCTACAACATCAGATAACTCTTCCCGTATTCCATTTGCCAGTGGATGAGGTACGGTTGCTGTTTTGCCTTCATTGTCACCGACCTTATAACTACCAATTACTCGGTAGAAAGTCTCATAGTTTTCCTGGTGTGTATCAAAACTGCTTTGAAAGCTGATGATCGAGTACAATGCTATTACACATGAAATACCCAGTGCTAATCCCAACACGCTTAGAAAGAGATATGCCTTGCTTCTGAAGAGTGTCCGATAAGAAGTAATAAGAAAATTTCGTAGCATACGGTAAGGAGGTTTTTATTAAAGTACAGGTAAAGAGGTGAAAGGTTGCAATTTTTGATTGAGAAAAATTTCTTGAATGAACTCAATTCATTGGTTTGTATTTTTTACCAGGTAAGCTTTTTACCATGTTTTTAAATTCAAGTTCAAGTAGAACGGATGCTACTTGATTGATTGGAATCTGGGACCTTAATGCAATAACGTCAATTTCCAACGCACCATTTTGAAGTAGGAGAGCGTAGATTTCTTCTTCTTGAGAGGAAAGTTTTTCAGTAATCTTAGGATTTTTTTCGGTGCCTGTGAGTTTCCAGTCAAGATGATAGATCAAATCTTCCATTCCAGTATAGATAAGAGCTTTTTGTGCTGCGATTAACTTATTGGCTCCTTCTGAAAAAGTATTACCAACATCCCCGGGAACGGCGAAAACGTGCCTGTTATATGAATCGGCAAGGCTTGCAGTAATTAGTGCTCCGCCTCTTTCCGCTGCTTCTACTACAATGGTAGCATCGGATAAACCAGCGATAATCCTATTCCTTACCGGGAAAAGGTGAGCATCGGGTTTTGTTCCCAATTTGCTTTCAGTGATAAGTCCTCCCAACTCCATCATCTCTTGTGCATACTTTTTATGAGAAGAGGGGTATATACAATCCAGCCCTCCTGCAATAACCCCGAAAGTTGGTAAAGATTTTTTCAAAGCAGCCTTATGTGCGCTGATGTCTATCCCATAAGCCAGTCCACTTACAACTGTTACTCCAATTAATTCCAATTCAGAAACAATTTGCTCTGTTATTGCCTTCCCGTAGTTTGTTGCTTTTCGTGCTCCAACAATGGAAATGGATCGTGACGGATTGAGATCTCCTTGACCTTTTACATATAAGATATTCGGTGAATCATGGATTGCTTTTAATCGCTTGGGAAACCTCGGATCTGTGTAAGAGACTATTTCTATTTCTTTGGCTTGACATGATTTAATTATTTGCTCGGCCTCTGATATTGTAGATGCAGCTCGAACAGCTTCTGCCATTTTATAACCAATTCCAGGAATTTTTATCAGCCTGCTTTTTGGAGTCTTGATGACCTCAGAGGCCGACCCGCAGTAGCTGATTAATTGTTTTACGCCTTTTTGACCAATACCAGGAATCAACTCCAACGAGAGTTGATACACCAATTCTTCTGTCATACTCTTCTAAGAAATCTCTTTTCTAAGATCTGCTAGAAAGGCTCTGATATTTTTTAGTGATTCAATCATCTCCATTTTTCCCGTAGCGGTGTCAACGCCATTGGCGATAAAGTCCCTGGCACCTTGTAGGGTGTATCCTTTTTCCTTAACCAGGTGATAAATGAGCTTTACGTTCTGGAGATCTTCTTTGGTGAACTGCCTATTGCCCTTTCGATTCTTTTTCGGTTTGATGTTATCGAATTCACCTTCCCAAAAACGAATTAAAGAAGTTGCTACACCCAACTCATCGGCTACTTCCCCGATGGTGTAATATTTTTTCTCAATCTCTTTTTCCTTGTAGGGCACGTTGGGCGGTTAGGATTCAGTTTTCAAAGTAAGTAATTCTTCCCAAATCATCAATAGTTATCTGATTATTTGGGAAGTCTTCCAAAGATAATCTTTGAATTGATTTTATTGCAGAAAGTTTCATATCATTTCGTGGACCCAATGAATAACTTTGTCGAAAGGCATGAATCTGTCCTTTTAAAAAGTTTCCATCAGCTGTTGTTTTAATTTCTAACAAAGGTGCTTCTCCTGCTGGTCCACGTAAATTGAAACGTCCGTAGGTTAGAAAGTTGCCTAAACTATACGCAATAATTTTTTTGTTGTAAACCTCTATAGCTCTGACCACATGCGGGCCGTGTCCTAGAACAACGTCGGCCCCATTATCTATCATTTGGTGAGCCATTTCATATACATTCCCTCTGTCCTCGCCGTAGTAAAACTCCCGTTTCCTTGTAACATGTTGATTTTTAGCTCCTTCAGCACCAGCATGAAATGAGGCAATGACAATATCAGACAAGGAATCCAGGTGCTGTATAGTTGCTTTCATTTTCTCAGGTTGATGTATACTCATTGTTCCACGGTTAGGAGCAAAAGCGCAAAATCCAACTTTTAGATGTCCAATTTTCTTAATGATGAATGGTTGATCCACAGAGCCTGCATGCCCAATTCCAAGTGAGTCCATTACTCGCTGGGTATTTAGTCGTCCTTCTTTTCCAAAATCGTTTGCATGATTGTTAGCCAAGCTCATTAAATCAAAACCCGATTCTCGAAAATTTTCAGCCAGGTATTCAGGCGACCTGAACAGGTAGCAAAGTTTTGGATTGTTACATTCCTTTTGCTCACCACCTTCATTTAGTATCGTGCCTTCTAAATTTCCGAATGCTATGTCCACTTCCTGGAGAATATTCCTCACACCATTCCATAAGTATCTGCCGGTATCTTTAGGTAGGTAAGAGGTATTTGGAAAATTGGTGCCCATCATGATGTCACCCACTGCAGCGATGGTGACCGTATCTGGTATGAGTCGGGCCAACGAAATGTCAACTTCTTCCTCCAGGCTTGAGAGTGTATCTCTCATTTGAGTGACCAGATAAACTGAATCTTTTTTTACAGTGATCTCAGGAAGAGGGGAAGGTGTACTTGGAGTTGGTGAAGTTTGTTTCCCCGCCCTGCATGAAACAAGGAAAATAACAATAAGAATTGGGAGTGTTCTTTTCACGTTTCAAATGAAAACAAAAAAGGGATCTAAAATACCAGATCCCTTTTGAATATTTTTGATTGGCTTGATTTAGTACGATCCCATCGATTGGTTCTCAATGGATGACAACCTTAGGATTTCAGCGTACTCTTCGTCAGAAAGGTCTTTGTAGAAAAAGTTTACTGGATTTACTTTCTTACCATCCTTGATTACTTCATAATGAAGGTGAGGAGCTGTTGACTTTCCAGTGTTACCAGAGTAACCGATCAATTCACCTCTTTTAACTTTTTGTCCCTTCTTAACAACGAACTCGCTTAGGTGTGCATATTTGGTGCGGTAGCCAAAGCCATGATTGATCTCGATTTGCTTTCCGTAACCACCGAACGTAGATCGCGTCCATCTAATGACTCCATCTCCTGTTGCATAAACAGGTGTTCCTGTTTTGATAGAAAAGTCCGTCCCGTAATGCATCTTTTTAATCTTGTAGATAGGATCGATCCGATAACCGTATCCTGAAGCAAGTCTTTTTAGATCTTTATTGGTAACAGGTTGGATAGCAGGTAAACTGGCAAGAAGCTCTTCTTTATTAGCAGCCATGTCCGTAATCTCATCATACGACTTGGTTTGAATGTACATCTGCTTTTTCAGCGCATCCATGCGCTCCATACTGTTTATGATTAGATCCTCACGTTCAAGTCCTTTTTCCAAAAGTTCTCTGTACCTGTTAGATCCTCCAATACCGGCCGTTCTGATTTCATCGGGAATGGGCTCTACTCCGAAAACTACGCGATAGATGTCATCATCTCGTTCTTGCAGCACACCAAGCATCTGACTAGACTCTTCCATGTCCTGCTGGATGATGTCATAATAAAGTTTAAGTTCTTCGTTTTCTTTTCGAAGGGCCGCCTTGGTAGGAGACTCAAAGTAATGATCTGCCGCCATGAAAATCCCAAAACCAATGAGCGTACACACAACAAGAAAGCCCATAAGATTAAGTATTATATCCCAGGTACTTACTCGTATTCGCTCATAGCGACACGATTCGGTGTCATAGTAGTATTTGATTTTTGCCATCGGGTGATAGGTAATTATGTAATTTTGCTAAACGTAATAATTAGTTGGCAACTGCGTTTTCTGCGTCTGCAATTTATGACTATTTGAGCTTTTTTCATAATCCTAAGATTTAACAGTAAAATTCCAATATCTCGATTAAAATGGATTCAAAATCAATCCGAAACACATTTTTAGACTTTTTTAAAGAAAAATCGCACAAAATCGTCCCTTCAGCGCCTATTGTGGTCCAAAATGACCCAACCTTGATGTTTACGAATGCGGGGATGAATCAGTTTAAAGATTATTTCCTTGGGACCAAAAAAGTTGAAAATAAACGTGTAGCAGACACTCAAAAGTGCCTGAGAGTATCTGGAAAACACAATGATTTAGAAGAAGTAGGGATAGATACCTATCACCACACGATGTTTGAAATGCTTGGAAACTGGTCCTTTGGCGACTATTTCAAGAAAGAAGCTATTGAATGGGCGTGGGAGTTGCTGACGAAGAAATTTGGCTTACCCGAGGATCGATTTTACGCGACAATTTTTGAAGGTGATAAAGAAGAAAACCTTGAACCGGACGATGAGGCGAAGAATTTCTGGAAGGATCACCTTCCTGAAGACAGGATCTTAAACGGTTCGAAAAAAGATAACTTCTGGGAGATGGGAGAGACTGGCCCATGTGGACCGTGTTCGGAACTTCACATTGATTTACGACCTCAATCTGAAATTGACAAAGTCCCTGGTAAAGATCTTGTGAATCAAGATCACCCCCAGGTAGTTGAGGTTTGGAACCTGGTATTCATTCAGTTCAATCGGTTGGCAAATGGCTCGTTAGAAAACTTGCCAAATAAGCATGTTGATACAGGAATGGGATTCGAACGATTGGCAATGGCAATTCAGCAGAAAGAGTCCAACTACGATACGGATGTTTTTCAGCCGTTGATTCAATGGGTGGCAAAAAGAGGTGCAGTCAAATATGGAACTGATGAAAAGACGGATGTTGCCATTCGGGTGATCTCTGATCATATTCGAGCTATTGCTTTTACAATAGCCGATGGCCAGCTACCAAGTAACAATAAGGCCGGTTATGTCATTCGAAGAATCTTAAGGAGGGCTGTGAGGTATGGGTATACGTTCTTAGGATTTAAAGAACCGTTCTTGCATGAGCTTTTAAGTGTTTTGGTGGATCAGTTTGAGGATGTTTTCCCTGAATTAAAACAACAGCAGGATTTTATAGCTAAGGTTATTAAAGAAGAGGAGATTTCCTTTCTACGGACATTAGACAATGGCCTCAAGAAACTGGAGACAATCAAGGAAGGTAAATCACAAGAAATTGATGGGGCAACTGCATTTGAGCTATATGATACCTATGGTTTTCCTTTAGATCTCACTCAATTGATTGCAAGGGAGAATAACATGACTGTTGATGAAAAAGGTTTTGAGAAGGAAATGGAGGTTCAAAAGACGCGTTCCAAAAATGCTGGTAAGCAGTCGATGGGGGATTGGGTGATCGTGAACGATGGGGAGACCTCAACATTTATAGGATATGATCACATTGAATCAACGACCAATGTTCTCCGATACAGAGAGGTGAAACAAAAAGATAAGACGCTTTATCAAATTGTACTGGAGGAAACACCATTCTATGCGGAAAGCGGAGGTCAGGTTGGCGATACAGGCTATTTAGAATTTGGTGAGGAAAAGATTGAGGTTTTGGATACTAAGAAGGAGAATGATTTGATTGTTCACTTTGTGAAGAAATTACCCAAGCAGATAGATGCCAAAGTCCGTGCTGTAATCAGCAATGGGAAGCGTCTACTTACAGAAAACAATCATTCCGCTACACACCTGTTGCATGCTGCATTGAGACAGGTTTTAGGAGACCATGTACAACAAAAGGGCTCTCTGGTCAATGAGAAGTTACTTCGCTTCGATTTTTCTCATTTTTCAAAAGTCACAGATGAAGAGCTGGATGAAATTGAACGGATAACCAATCAGAAGATTCGTGAAAATATCGCTTTGGATGAAAAGCTGAATGTTCCCATTGAGAAGGCCAAAGAACTTGGGGCAATGGCTTTATTCGGTGAGAAGTACGGGGATTTTGTACGAGTAATCACTTTTGACCAGGAGTATTCAGTGGAATTATGTGGTGGAACTCATGTTGAGAGAACAGGTAATATCGGACAACTAAAAATAATAAGTGAATCCTCTATTGCAGCTGGCGTGCGGCGAATAGAAGCTGTCACTTCGGTTGAAGCCGAGAAGTACAACAAGAAGAAGATCGATCTTCTATCCGAAGTGGAAGAAATTCTGAAGCATCCAAAAGACCTTAAGAAAGCGGTGGAGACCCTTTTGGTAGAAAACCAATCAGCTCAAAAGAAGCTGGATCAGATGAATCAGCAACAAGCGAGTCAATTGAAGAAAAGCATGCTTGATTCTCTCACATCTTCAAACGGGAAAAACTTAATCTTTTATTCAGGCGAATTTCCATCATCGGATAGCCTAAAACAAGTAGCTTTTGATTTGAAAAGGGAAGTTGAAAATCTCGTATTACTAGTAGCTGCCGAAATCGATGGTAAGCCAATGTTGACAGTAATGCTAGATGAGGGATTGGTAAGTAATGGAATGAATGCAAATGAGATTGTTAGGAAAATGGCTGCTTCAATAAAAGGAGGAGGCGGCGGACAACCCTTTTATGCGACAGCAGGAGGAAAAGACGTCAATGGACTTGAGGAAGCGCTGAAAATTGGAAAAGAATTGGTGAGCTAGTTTAATTTTGAACTAATTGTAAGAATCAAGCGTAAGGTATAAAACGCATATAAAAATGAAGGTCCTGTCTAAAGTAGTATTGATCGCAATCGTGATTTTTTTGGTTGGTTGTACTAGCAGTAAAACAGAAGATGGAGTTGCAATAGTTGGAGCGGTGGAGCAGATAGTACCGAATGGTTGGGTGAAACTTGAGGAGATTGTGGAAGGGGGTCCAACTGCGGTCGACACAGCTGAAATAGGGCAGGATGGTAGATACAAATTGAACGCAAAAATTGCGGAACCTGCATTTTACCGACTCAATTTCAATGATAGGCAATTTGTGACGTTGATTTTGAAAGGTGACGAGACCGAAGTTGAAGTAAACGCAGATGGAAATACACCCAATGGATTTTCAGAAGTGTCAGGTTCATATGATACACAATACATCCGTGATATGGATGATCTTATGAATGCTTTTCAAACGGATGTCCAGGGACTAAATCAGCGTGCCATCCAAGCAAGA
>JANQST010000566.1 GCA_028279155.1 Cyclobacteriaceae bacterium | reverse complement strand
CTACCTGCATGGGTTATCGCATTGGTAGTAGCTGGCGGATTAGCTGCTGCATTGTCGACTGCTGCCGGGCTTTTATTGGTTATTTCAACATCCATCTCTCACGATCTATTGAAGAAATATGTTGCTCCTGACATAAATGAAAAAGGAGAGTTACGGGCTGCAAGACTTGCCATCGCAATAGCAGTAATTGCAGCAGGGCTTGCCGGACTTAATCCACCTGGGTTCGTGGCACAGGTAGTGGCACTGGCATTTGGATTGGCTGCTTCATCTTTCTTCCCGGCAATTATTTTGGGAATTTTTGACAAAAGAATGAACAAACAGGGTGCTAATTCAGGAATGGTGATTGGTATCCTATTCACTACCGTCTACATTATTTATTTCAAACCTCAACTTGGAGGGCCAGGCATTCCTGATGGGTATTGGTTTGGGATAGCACCTGAAGGCATTGGTACACTGGGAGCATTGATCAATTTTGTTATTGCTATAGTAGTTTCCAGACTGACCCCACCGCCACCCAAAGAAGTTCAAGAATTAACAGAGAGTATAAGATACCCAAGAAGCTAAATCAATTTTAGTAGATTAGTTTATCAAAATTGGGAAATAATGGATCATAGAATTAGGTCTCTCGCTGAGTATTCTCAAGCGTATGAAAAAAGCGTTGAGTCTCCTGAAGCATTTTGGGAAGAAATAGCCAATTCATTTCAGTGGCGTAAGAAATGGGATGAAGTTTTGAAATGGGATTTCAAACGGCCAGATGTTCAATGGTTTCTCAATGGGAAATTAAACATCACCGAAAATGTTCTCGACAGGCATCTGGAGACCCGGGGAGATCAAACAGCAATTTTGTGGGAACCAAATGATCCAAATGAACAGCACCAGGAAATAACCTACAAAGAACTTCATGCGAAGGTTTGTCAGTTTTCCAATGCCATGAAACAGAATGGGATTGAAAAGGGAGACCGGGTTATTATTTATATGCCGATGGTTCCGGAAGCTGCTGTTGCCATGTTGGCTTGTGCTCG
This sequence comes from Cyclobacteriaceae bacterium, assembly GCA_028279155.1. Classification (GTDB taxonomy): domain Bacteria; phylum Bacteroidota; class Bacteroidia; order Cytophagales; family Cyclobacteriaceae; genus Ekhidna. The sequence continues at coordinate 6,600 of JANQST010000566.1, read as the reverse complement.
GGTAGGAGCAGTTCATTCTGTTGTATTTGCTGGGTTTTCTGCTAATGCCCTTGCCGATAGGATCAATGACTGTGAGGCGAAAATGGTGTTAACCTCTGATGGAAATTTTCGTGGAGCTAAAACGATTGATGTTAAAGGTGTGGTGGACGAAGCACTCGAGAAAACTAGCAGCATTGAGAAAGTCATTGTTTTTCAAAGAACTAATTCAGAGGTCTCGATGAAGGGAATAAGGGATATTTGGTGGCATGATGCAATCGATGGAGTTTCACTGGAAAATGAAGCGGAAGAAATGGACGCCGAGGATCTATTGTTCATTTTATATACTTCGGGTTCAACCGGAAAGCCCAAAGGAGTAGTTCATACTTGTGGGGGTTACATGGTGTATACCTACTATTCTTTTCTGAATGTTTTTCAATATGATGAAGGTGATATTTATTGGTGCACCGCAGATATAGGATGGATCACCGGTCATTCATATATTGTATATGGACCTTTGCTTGCAGGTGCAACAACGATGATGTTTGAAGGCGTTCCAACCTATCCGGATGCTGGCAGGTTTTGGCACGCCTGTGATAAACACAAAGTCAATCAATTCTATACTGCCCCAACAGCTATAAGAGCTTTGGAAGCGCATGGTTTGGAGCCGCTAGAACCTTATAAACTGGATTCACTTAAAGTGATTGGCTCTGTTGGTGAACCCATCAACGAAGAGGCCTGGCACTGGTATCATTTAAATGTGGGGAAAGGAAACTGTCCATTGGTAGATACCTGGTGGCAAACAGAAACCGGAGGAATCATGATATCTGCTTTAGCAGGGATTACACCAGTTAAACCTGCCCATGCTTCATTGCCACTACCTGGCATTCAGCCCATCATTGTTGATCGTGATGGAAACGAACTTGCGGGAAGGAACATTCAGGGGAACCTGTGTGTGAAATTTCCATGGCCGTCCATTCTTCGAACGACCTATGGAGATCACGAAAGATGTAGGCAAACATATTTTAGCTCATTCGAAAATCTGTATTTTACCGGTGATGGTGCTAAGAGAGATCACGATGGGTATTTGCGAATTCTTGGTCGTGTTGATGATGTGATTAATGTTTCTGGTCATCGGATGGGAACAGCTGAGGTCGAAAATGCCATCGATGAACACCCAAAAGTGATAGAATCAGCTGTTGTTGGATACCCACATGATATTAAAGGTCAAGGTATCTATGCTTACGTGATTGGAGAAGGGGATGGAATAGAGGAAGAAGTTCGTAAAATCGTGACTGAGCTAATTGGTCCAATTGCAAAACCCGATAAGATTCAGTTGGTAAAAGGACTTCCAAAGACCAGGTCAGGGAAAATTATGCGTAGAATCCTAAGAAAAATTGCAAGCGGAGAGGTGGCTGATCTGGGAGATACATCCACCTTGTTGAACCCTGAAATTGTTGATGAACTTAAAGCAGGTAGAGTTTAGATCACGTTAAAGACTACAATAAAAATTGTTCCACGATTGACCTTACTTTTCACTTCGATTTTTCCTCCCAGTACTTCTACCATATAATTGGCCATGAAAAGACCCATGCCTTGACCATTGCAGTTGTCACTATGGAATTGAACACCTGCCTGAAACAACTTCTTTTTATGCCGGTCCAAGTCTATCCCTTTTCCATAATCAATGAATTTTATGGCGATTGAACCCGTATCTGACTTATAGTCAATCTTGATCTTTTTGGATTTATCATCAGTTCCATGCTTTAAGGCATTGGAGATCAGGTGATGAAAAATTCCATCTAAATATGCCGGGAATGCTTTGATTTGAAGTTTCAGTGGTAGTGTATTGATTATTACGACTCCTTTTTCTTTAATGGACTGATTGTTTTGCTTCAACACTCTATTGATAGATGAGGGAATGTTGCACATCTTTTTTTCTAGGAGTTCATTCTTGTTATCGAGGTTTAAAAGACGATTGATGTTGTAGATGCTCTTGTTTAATTTTTCAATCGTCAGGTCAAGGTAGTTCAGATATTCTCCATTGCCGGGTTCGTCCTGAAGCAAATTATTAATAGCTACTAGATTGGCTACTGAGGTGCGGATATTGTGAGAAGTAATCTGTGAAAAATCTTTTATCCTTTTTTTCTGAACAATGCTGGTTTCAAGGAGTTTGTGAAGTTGCTTTTGATCCTTTGCCCTTGAAATAATGTTAACGGACATGTTGGCGAACAATCTGATCATTGTCAGTTCACTCTCTGAGTATGTACGTGTTGATTTAACAGAATCGAGGCTAATGAAGCCAACGCAATTGTTTTCGAGTAGCATTGGGACCGTCAGAACACTTTTAATCTGTATTGTTTCCAAAGCTTGTTTTGCTGGTCCTTCATCAAGCCGAGAGACATCACCAATGAAAAAATTGTCACCTTTGAAGTGACACCGAACCATGTCCATTATTGCATCAAGCGGGGTTGTGTGAGATTTATTGGTTGGTGCAATTCCAGTTGCACACCATTCATAAATGGTTGAGCATTCGTTCTTCACGAAATCATAGTTGTGCATTTGCAATCGGTCCACTCCTAAAAAGGTTCCTAATTCCTCAAGTGTTAGGTCAATGGCCTGGTCAATCGAATCAAGAGGTAAATTGAGATACTTGGTTGAAATATCAATCAATACCTTTTGCATCTGAGATTGATATTTTAATTGTTCTTCCGCCTTCTTTTTTTCAGAGATATCTCGAATTGCGCCATCAAAGTAGGTTACTCCATCATTCCCAATGACCATGGTAGAGCTAAAGGAGGCGATGAAAATCGTACCATCTTTTTTCTTGAACTCAACTTCCCGGTTTGTGACAGATCCGCATTTGATGATTTCTTTTGCGAGTTCTTCACGCTCATCCGAATTGTTGTAGAGGTTTAAGGCACTTTGATTCAGAATTTCATATTCATTGTCGTATCCAAACATTTTTACAAATGCATCATTTATGTAAACAAGGCCCTTTCCTCGAATACTTCGATAGATCGCTTCATTTATGTTTTGATTGATACTTTGAAGAAGCAATTCGTCTTCGGATTTATATGTTGATGCGACCCTATCCAGGTTATTTTCCTGAATAAAGACTGACCCATCTTTTTGGATGGGTATTACTCTTGCGGTTTTATTCATGTGTGGCATATCCTTTTCTTATGAGAAATACCCACAGAGTGATGTCAAATCATTTTCCGTAGATCTTATTGATCCGGATCTTAATTTTCAATGGTTAAAAAGCGGTTGGTTGGTGTAGTCAAGTTCACAAACTATCTCTGAAGTACTCAACGAAAGTGACTATCTGGAATTGTAAAATATAGGTTTACGCATTTTTCTCTGGTTGACGGTTTAATTATCTAATGATAAAAATATCTCCAAGATGGTATTGTCAACACAAAACCATGTATACATCAGGTATACATGGTGTGTCATCAGTTGGAATATATTCTAGAAAAAAATGCTTTTAGATACAGTGAAGGCAGGTATTACCTAAGATCCACACATTTCACAACCTTCGGGATCATCGAGTGAGCATTGCATAGCTGCTTGCTGATCAAGTTGCTCCTGGGTGATGGTGGCTTGCGCTCCCTGGGTCGCCACCACTGCTTCCTTTGGCTGTTCTTTCTTCTCTTTTTCTACAGTGAATTTGATTGCATCTGTAGCAGCTTTGGTCCTCAAGTAGTACATGCCTGTTTTAAGACCTTTCTTCCAAGCATAGAAGTGCATGGAAGTCATTTTACCAAAATTGGCATCTTGTAAATGGATGTTCAAGCTCTGACTTTGACAGATATAAGCTCCTCTGTCAGCCGACATATCAATGATGGCTTTCTGAGATATTTCCCAAACAGTCTTGTATCTTTCTTTGATATCTTCAGGAATTTCCGGAATGTTCTGAATGGAGCCGTTTTCTGCTTTTATTCTATTCATCATCTTATCATCCCAAAGATTCAATGCGATGAGCTCACTCATTAGATGTTTGTTGGCAACAATAAACTCTCCGGAAAGTACTCGTCGTACATATAGATTAGAAGTGTAAGGCTCAAAGCATTCGTTATTCCCCAGTATCTGAGAAGTGGAAGCCGTTGGCATTGGTGCAAGAAGTAATGAGTTCCTAACTCCATGCTTACGTACTTTTTGCTTCAATTCATACCAGTCCCATCTGTTTGAGCTTGGCTCTACACCCCACATATCGAACTGGAAGATTCCTTTAGAAACAGGGGATCCCTTGTACGTTTCATATGGTCCATGCTCTTCTGCTAACTCCATGGAGGTCTCCATTGAAGCGAAATAGATGGTCTCGAAGATCTCTCTGTTTAGCTTCCTGGCTTCATCAGACTCAAAAGCCATTTTTAGAAGGAGGAAGGTATCCGCTAATCCTTGTACACCAATTCCAATCGGTCGGTGTCGCATGTTGGAAGTACGAGCTTCCTCAACCGGGTAGTAGTTGATATCTATGACCTTGTTAAGGTTTTTTGTCACCACTTTGGTGATCTCATACAATTTTTGATGATCGAATTCTCCATCCTTCACGAACATGGAAAGCGCGATTGAAGCAAGATTACAAACAGCAACCTCATCTTTGGAGGTGTACTCCATAATTTCCGTGCAGAGATTGCTAGATCTTATGGTACCTAAATTCTTTTGATTTGATTTTCTGTTCGCAGCATCCTTGTAGAGCATGTAAGGAGTTCCGGTCTCAATTTGAGCTTCTAGAATTTCAAACCAAAGATCTTGTGCTTTTACGGTTTTTCTGGCTTTTCCTTCTTTCTCATATTTTTCGTAAAGAGTCTCAAATTCATCTCCGTATTTTTCATAGAGTCCTTTGCATACATTTGGATCGAATAGTGACCAATCACCATTTTCTTCAACTCTTTTCATGAATAGATCCGGGATCCATAGTGCATAAAAAAGATCTCTTGCTCTGAGCTCTTCTTTTCCATGATTCTTTCTAAGATCAAGGAATTCAAAAATATCCGCATGCCAAGGTTCAAGGTAAATGGCAAAGCTTCCTTTTCTTTTTCCACCACCCTGGTCTACATACCGAGCAGTCATGTCAAAGTTTCGAAGCATTGGCACGATTCCGTTGGAGGTACCATTTGTTCCTTTAATGTATGAACCTGTAGCTCGTACATTGTGAATGCTCAATCCGATACCGCCGGCTGACTGTGAAATTTTTGCGCATTGCTTAAGTGTATCATAGATGCCATCGATGCTGTCATCCTGCATAGAAAGGAGAAAGCATGAAGAAAGCTGAGGCTTTGGTGTACCTGCGTTGAAAAGGGTTGGAGTAGCATGGGTAAACCACTTTTCTGACATCAAGTTGTAGGTCTCTACAGCAGACTCAATATCTTCACCATGGATACCAACTGCAACCCGCATCAGCATATGTTGTGGTCGCTCTACAATCTTCCCGTCCAATTTCATCAGGTAGGAGCGCTCCAATGTTTTATATCCGAAGAAATCGTAATTGTAATCTCGGTTGTAGTCTATTGCATCATCTAGTTTCTTAGCATTGGCTCGGATAATTCCGTATGTTTCTTTTGATAGTAATGCAGCGTTCTCACCAGTTTTAGGATTGATGTATTCATACATTCTCTTCATGGTGGTAGAGAATGATGTTTCGGTTACCTTGTGAAGGTTGGAAATCGCGATACGGGCAGCGAGTTTTGCAAAATCAGGATGCCGGGTAGTCATTGTTGCTGCGGTTTCGGCCGCCAGATTGTCCAGCTCGATGGTGGATACACCATCATACAATCCGTCAATAACTTTTTTGGCGATCTCAACGGGTTCTACAAAATCAGAATTAAGACCATAGCAAAGCTTTTCAATTCTTGCAGTGATTTTATCAAACTTTACTGATTCTCTTCTTCCGTCTCGTTTTACTACTAACATGGGTTGTGAATAATTTTTGGGTGATTGGTAATTAGTCGGTATTAATATTTTTAGAAATCTTCGTCTAGTGAAAATTTAGCTGATTCTCCCTCTCCTTCTTTCAATACGCCAGCCTTTTGATATTCGCCAACCCTTTTCTCAAAGAAATTTGTTTTTCCCTGAAGAGAGATCATTTCCATAAAATCGAATGGGTTGGTTGAATTATAAATTTTAGGGCATCCGAGCTCGGATAGCAATCTGTCAGCAACAAATTCAATGTATTGACACATTAGGTCCGAATTCATGCCAATTAGTTTCACAGGGAGTGCGTCCGTTACAAATTCTTTTTCTATTGAAACTGCATCAGCGATGATTTCCTGAACGGTCTCAACAGGCATTTTATTTATAAGGTGGTTGTTATAAAGGAGACAAGCAAAATCACAGTGTAGTCCTTCATCTCTGGATATCAATTCATTTGAAAAGCTTAGCCCTGGCATAAGCCCCCTCTTTTTCAACCAAAAGATGGAGCAGAAACTTCCAGAGAAGAAGATTCCTTCCACTGCAGCGAAAGCAATAAGTCTTTCAGCAAAAGATCCTTCGTCGATCCATCGCAACGCCCAGTCAGCTTTTTGCTTGACACAATCCATCGTTTCGATGGCATGGAAGAGGTAATCTTTTTCTTTCGGATCCTTTACGTATGTATCAATAAGAAGGGAATAGGTTTCT
>JANQST010000555.1 GCA_028279155.1 Cyclobacteriaceae bacterium | reverse complement strand
GCCATCATCAGCAGCACCATCGTCATCATCTCTTCCCATAGCCCCTAACGATCTAATTTTTTTATCTAATATATTTCCTTCATGATCAGCCGGATAAAGGACCAACCGTTCTTCTCCTTCGTCGTTCACTCCCTTGAAGAACCAGATTCCGTCACAGCCATCTTCCTTAAGAAGTGAATGAAGGATGTCACACCCATACAACCACCCATATGTGCCATCAGGATTGTCCTTCTTGTACTTCTTCACCCACTTATCCGCCTTACTCTTTTTCATTCGCTTTCCAATTTCTCTTACGTGTTTTAAATGATTCATTTTGGTAAATTTTGTTGGTTAATCTAATCTAAACTAAGCAAGCTAGGAGGGCTCGCTATTTTATCAAAGGATAAAACCATTTTTTGTAAGAAAAATACCCAAAACTGGGTAGTGATTTACCTAAATACGGGGCCTTTCGGGCGATAAATTCGAGATAAAAGGAGGAATATAAATTGGCTGCATATATTTGCAGGAAACAACTTAAAAGCTAAGAAATTATGGCGATGCTTGGAATAATTATTGGGCTATTTGTTTTGGCAATTCTTTGCCCATGGATACTTCCCAATAAGTCAGTGAGCGATCACAAAGGAGATCACGTATAAGTTACGGATTTTTCTGCTTTTCCTTTCGTGAGTTCACGAATGAAAGTGCTGCGACAAAGGAGATCAAGACCACGATGATATTTACAAATAGGTTCACTCCGTCGGTTACTGCTGGGTTAGTCAATTCCATTTTCAATTCTTTTGCGCTAAGATAGGTTCTTTCATTGCTTTCAGCAATTTTCTCATGTCCATTTCATCATTATATACATGGGGGGCAATCCGAATGGCATCTCCTCTTGTGCTAACACTTACACGGTTCTTAGCAAACGACTTTTTCAAATCATCTGCATTCACATTTTCTGGTAGTCGGGCGCCAAAAAGGTGTTGTCCCCTCATGGCTTCATTCTCAATTTGGTAGCCCATAGCCTTCAACTCATTAATTGGCTCAACAGTCAAATTTTTGCAGTATTCCTGGATGTTTTCTGGTCCCCATTTCAATACCTGCTTCAGTGCAGCATGAATCATCGGAATGAGAATAAAGTTACTGTGTTCACCAACCTCATATCGAAGTGCTTTTTTGCGGTACTCTTCTTGATATTTTACAAGACCTGCAAAATCATCGCTTTTTAGTCGATTGATCCAGTTTTGCTCAATGGGAGAGCCATTGTCAAATACGGGACCATAGTATGCCAAACCAATAGAATAGGGCCCCATCAACCATTTGTATCCTGCGCAAACAACTGCGTCTGGCCTACATTTCTTTACACTAAACGGCATGGCGCCTATTGATTGCGTTCCATCAATGATAAGCAGGCCACCTACTTTGTCCAGTTTCTCGCGGATCAATTCAAGTTTGAAAAGCGTTCCATCTGACCAATGGACCTGACCAATGGCTATAACTCGAGTCCTTTCATTAATTGCATTCAAAATTTCATTGTTCCAATCCTCACCTCGGGAAGTCGATTGTGGTGCTGAAACTATTTTGATATCAAATCCTTTTTCCGTCAGTGCTGTCCAGGGATAAACGTTACTGGGGAATTGTTCATCAGCAAGTAGGATTTCCCCGTCATTGAAAGGTAAATTATGAACAACATTTGCAAGTCCGTACGAAGCTGCAGGTATCACTACCACTCGTTCATTTTCATCATTATCAATGAGTTTTGAAAAAAGCAGTCTTACCGTTTCTGTTTCTTCGAAAAAGTTTTCCGGACCAATGTGAAATGGCTTTCGTTTTAACCTCATTCCTTTCACACCAGCTTTTTCGACTTTTTTCATTAATGGAGACATGTATGCACAATTGAGGTAAGCATACTTTCTTTGAAGCTGAAATTTTTCTCTCTGGCACTTCATAAGACGTAGATCATGATGTTCAAATTATTCAACACAAAAGAGGACCTGGAAAAGATGCTGCAAAATAATGAACCTCGCCTTGTGATCGCAGGAAATAAAAACATTTGCGTTGTTAGGCAAGGGGAGAGACTAATTGCGTTTGAAAATGAATGTCCCCATATGAAAGAAGGACTAAGTGGGGGACTAGTTAATTATCTCAACGAGATTGTATGCCCATTGCACACATATAAATTCAATCTCATTACCGGGGTTGAAGAAAAGCAACGATGTGCTCCTTTAACCTTTATTGAGGTGAAACATTCCGAAGAAGGGATATTTTTGAATTTAGCTAAGTGAGAATAGCCTAACGACCGATACCAGGAAATCAGCGATTGACTGAGTAAATTCATTTCCAGCTCCACGCCCGATTACATAAAGAACGAACAAGAAATAGATACCCAGCAAAAGGTAAGCCTTTGCTTTTCCAAAGAATTTGCCCCATGTGAAAATCACAACAGCAACAACGGTAAGCAACCAAAGCAAGAAGCGAAGTTCGCTACTTAAGTCCACAATTTCCGGAGGCATTTCTAGCGGGCCATTTAGCGCAGTGAAAATGAAAAGCGGGAATCCGAGCGCAAAGCAGATATCGAAAATGTTACTTCCAAGCGCATTGGAAATGGCATCATCGTATTGCCCTCTTTTAGCATCTTTCATCGAAATGATTGTATCCGGAAAACTTGATGCCGCAGAAGCAAGGATCAATGCAACGAACATGAGTGGAATACCCAACCCGTTAAATTCTCCCAAGAAGGAAATTTCATATGTATCTGAACCGATCCATTCACACGCAAGTACCAGGTAA
>JANQST010000544.1 GCA_028279155.1 Cyclobacteriaceae bacterium | reverse complement strand
CTTTTGGCGCAATGGAAGCACCCACTAATATCCCACCATAACCACCGTGCAGATTCAAAGATTTGGGGTCCACCTGACCAGGAACAGTGCCGTCAAATTCAATTTTGGTAACGATTCCATAGCCGGCAACGCCAAACAAATATCTTCTGTTAATGATTAGCCCTCCGTAAGCTCCAACAAGCAATCCACGCTCATCTTTGAAATCACCGATCCGGAGGTCGGAACCACCAAATCCATTCAGGTCATTTCCCTTACTTAAAAGTGATTTGATCTCTTCTTTGCGCGGGTCATTGGTGTCCACATATTGTTGAGCATACGAGCTAAAGGTTAAGGCGATTAAGGTTAGTGTGATTAGGTATTTCATTTGCTAGAAAACGTATTTGAATGAAATTCCTGAATCCCAAAATTTACCTCTCGTATGCCGCATCCCAATGAAATTGAATATGGGTTTTATATCGAATCCAATGGTGATGGGTACCTCTAACCAGCGATATTCTATGCCCAGGTTGGCGTCAAGGCCCATTGCAAAAAAGCTTTTGTCTTCAAAAACAAAAGCGTCCCCTGTAGCATTTACCAGTGTTTTAGAAATGTCATCAAAGCGCTCATAGCCAATATGACCTCCTAAGCCATAGTGAGCATAGAACCGATCATTAAACGAAAATTCCATCGGTTGATGGAACAGGTACAATACGGAGAATTGCATACCTTCATTTCTCCCACTTAAAATAAGCTCGATCGCCTCATTTTCATTGACAAATTTTTTGAAGGTAAGCCCGGAAGTACTCCCTAGCCGAACACCTGCAGATTTCTCGTAATTCTGCTGGGCGCTTGCCATAGACATGACTCCTACAAATAAAACAGCTAAGAAAATTCGCATGTATTAGTCTCTGTCTACAAAAATAGGTGTGTCTTTGATAGCAATTATTAATTCCCCTCCTACGGCATCAATTGAAAGCTGGCTGTGTCTTGTGTTTGCGTTCCCCACATCTCCCGATAGTGAGATGACCCCTTCATCTTCAAAAATTTCTTTTTTCATTATGAGCATACTGTTAGGAAGGATCATTCGGTCCTCAGGGCCTTTAATGGTTGTCTTTATAAAAGACGCTTGATTCAGTACCAGATTGATATCAGTGGACTTCCCTGTGATGTCGATACTGTTAAAATCCCTGTTAATTCTGCTCAAATAAATATCTCCATAACTAAAGTCAAGTCTCGCTTCTCCTCCAATGTAATCAGTCGTGAGATCAGTAAATGATCCTTCTCCTGTGATTTCAGCAACTTCTGTAAGTCGAATTTTATCGTTCCTTGAGTTGAACTGTATGCGCTCAACTTTTTCCACTAATATCTCAGAGCTACCACTTTCGAAATTCAATTTTCCAGCTTCTTCAATCTGAAATTCAGAGCCACGAAGCGTCAGGATTGCATCATTTACTTTTCCGAAAGAAGCTTTTCCAAAACTATGCTTTAGGTTCATTGACTCTTCGATGTGATTGGCTTTGATGTCTCCATGGGAAACATTCAAATCTATTTTTCCATAGAGGTCGGAGAGATAAACATCTCCAAATTTGTTCTCAACACTTAGATCTACATTTTCAGGAATCCAAACCTGGTAGTCGACTTGTAGCTTATTGTTTGGCCCAACAACTCCTTCCACCTCACTCATTAAACTTCCAAAAAATCCACTCCCTTTCTCAACCTCGGTTACTGCAGAAATGATACTTCCTACTTTTCGAAAGCGGATATTCACACGGTCCATGGATTTTCTAACAACAGAGCTATTTCGTCCTTCCGCTTTTACTATTACCTCAAACCGAACAGAATCATAACTCCATGTTTGTATGATAACCTCACCATACTTACTTACGATTTCAACCTTTGAGTTCTCCTGAACAGAAAAGGATCGATCATAATCCCTTTCCTGCCTAACCTGTGCAAAAGACAAGGTTGTCGCCAAAAGGAGTAATGTCCCTATGTTAAAGCGTCTCTTCACCATTTTCCTTTTCTAGTTCTGATAAAATTCGTTCCAGGATTTGAAGTTTTAGCTGATAATTTTCCATCATAGCCATCACTACTTCTTCATTATCCACATTTTCGTTAAGGTCAGACTTAAGTTCAGCAAAGGCTTCATCCATTGCTTTAAGGTCTTCTAAAATGCGATCATCTTTTAGTTGGTTCTTAACCAACGAAATTTTAGCATTTATTGCCTCCTCATAAAAACCTTCCATTTCGGCTACTTCATTCGGGGAAGCTACCTGTGAGCTAGACATTACTAAAACTGTTGAGATAAAAATCACCGCCAAACTAGCAGCAACTCCAAGGAGCCATCCTCTGTAGTGTCTCTTCGGTGGATCGAGCTTATCAGCAATCTTGTTCCAATCGTTTGCGTCTAATGGATATACTTCAAAATCCTCCGCGTTTGATTCAATATGTTCTTTTAAACTATCCCGCATTTTGACTCCTTTCTTCTTCTAATATTTTTCTAATTCGTGCCTTCGCCTTGCAATACTGCGCCTTGGAAGCTGATTCTGTAACGCCAAGTATTTCTCCGATCTCTTTATGATCATACCCTTCGAACAGATACAAATTCAGCACTGTTTTGCATCCATCTGGTAACAAGTCAATGCTTTGCATAATCTGACTCGCTTGAAACTGTGCATACTCGTAATCATCATTCTCTTCCTCGATAAAATCCTGCCCCTCTTCCAACTGAGCTGTATCTAAGCGCTTCTTTCGTAAAGCATTGATGCAATTATTTACAACAATGCGCTTGATCCATGAACTGAAGGTATTTACCTCTCTCAGTTTTGGAAGCTTTTGAAACGCGTCAACAAACGACTCCTGCAGCAAATCCTTGGCTACCTCCTCATCGCCCATCATTCGACGGCAGATGTTATACATCGCTTTCGAATAAAGACCATATAACGACGACATTGCGCCCTGATCACCCTTCTGACTTTCAATGATCAGATGTTTATGAATGGTCTGTTGTGTGCTCACTTCCTCCATAGAGACAGAATAGATCATCAAAGGTTTCTATAAACGCGAGAAAAAATCATGTTTTTGTGAAAAAACTCCTCTTTTTCAATTTCGAAACGATTTTGAAGAATAAAACGATGAATATTCTTCAATTTTTTGGATTCCAAGGAAGCAAAAATCCTAAAAAAGAGATGCATCAAACGTATCAATAGTTGCTTTCTCGTCGCCTGAAAATCGGTCACCAAAAGCTTCCCATCAGTCTTGATTAACCCATCGATTTGATTGATAACTTCATCAAGGTTTTTTTCATTGAAACAATCCAGAAAGAAGGGACAGATAATGAAATCATAAGAGTGCTTAGCATCAAATGCTAGGAAGTCCTTATTTATGAATTCCATATCCATGTCGACCTTATGAGTCTTTGCTCTATTTATCATCTTTTCGGATTTTTCCAGGTAAGTAACCTTCTCACATTTTGGGATGCTTGATAATATTTTCCCGGTTCCTCCACCTAGGATCAAAACAGCTGAATCTTCTTGTATCTCACTCAGAAAATGATAGGTGGCATTCTCAATACTCCTTCCAAAGACAATGCGTGCCAATCGATCATAGAAAGGAGCTATGAAATTGAAGTTATTCACAAGAATTCAAAGAGAATGGGCAAAAGGAAAACAGCATCACCGATGGTCCGGTATCGACTCTTCTGTTTTGCCCAAGTAGGATTGAAAACCAACAATGTGAAAACAACCAATACCATAAGTAGGTAGATCGAGTAAGAAGATTTCTCTCCTATGGATAAAAACCCAAGTGCAAAACCGATTGAAGTAATCACTAAGATCAACCTTGTCAGTTTAACTGTACCTAGTTTGGTTGCTAATGAAGCAAATGAATCAATCAAATCATCGTTATACTCAAACCAGCTGAAAATAATTAAGTTCAAAAAGGTTAGTATCCATAGCAAAAAGAACGAATACACATCAAAACTCTGTGAGATTGCTATAGGAGCCACCAGAATTCCAAGCGTGTAGACAATCGAAATGTAAACCTCCTTCAATCCAAGTTTGGCAAATGTTGACTGAAAAAAGGCATATAGAATGGAGAAAGCAACCAGAATAGCACCTCCAACCAGGACCGCCTGATGAACGAAAAACAAACACACCCCGGAAAGAATAAGGACAATTACAATTGCCAATTTTAGTGATTGCTCATTCCTTGCATGAAAGACATATCGTTCTCTCTTTCCGGACACTGCCACCTTCGAATCCCTTAAATGATCAATGGTATAAATCAACCAGATGGATGACCCTAGCAAGACGTAAGCAGGCCAGCCCACGGAAACCTCATATATTTTGGAAAAAAAATGGAGCAGAATAACTGCTCCAAAAACTATATCTATCGATAAATGTTGTAATACGTTGTAAATACGGCCTATCATTAAGCCTGTGCAAGAGCTTCTGCTCCTCCCACGATCTCAAGGATCTCTTTCGTAATTGCCGCCTGACGTGTCCTATTGTAGGTCAACCTCAATTCTTTCAGCAATTCATCAGCATTCTCAGTTGCCTTATCCATTGCCGTCATTCTCGCACCATGTTCTGATGCATTGGATTCAAGCACTGCCTTGTAAAATTGAATTTTCAATGATTTAGGAACCAGCTCAGTAAAGACTGTTTCCATTGATGGCTCGTAGATATAATCCGCTGTAGCGGTAGATTCTGACTCCTCTGACTCAGCGATAGGTAAAAATTGCTCGTTCCTTACAATTTGGGTCGCAACATTTTTAAACTCGTTGTAAATGATCTCAACCTGATCATACTGACCTTCCTGGAACCCAGTTAACACATACTCAGCAGCTTCTTTCACATCCTCAAAGTTCAGGTCATGAAAGAGGTTGTAGTATTTATCTACCACCTGGTATCTTCTCTTTTTGAAAAACTCGTATGCCTTCTTTCCAATTGGTAAGATTTCAAGTCCTCCAGCTTGCTCAGCCCCACTATACTTTTCTTCGATAAGCGCCCTTGTGTATTTGAAAATACTACTGTTGAAGGCACCACAAAGACCTCTGTCCGAAGTAACTACAACCAATAGAACATTAGAAGCTCCTCTATCTTCAGAGAACGGATTGTCAGCATTCGACCCTCCGGAAGACGCTACATTCTGCATAATTTCAGAAAGCTTTTGGGCATAGGGTCTCATCTGGATAATGCGATCCTGTGCCTTCCTCAGTTTAGCAGCCGCCACCATTTTCATGGCCTTGGTGATCTGCTGTGTTGACATCACCGAGGATATTCTTCCTTTTACTTCTTTAAGATTGGCCATCTCTTATGCTCTTCTTTTCTTAATTGTATCTTGATGCGATATCTTTTGCTACTTCTTCCAGTTTACTGATCGCAGCATCAGAAAGGTTTCCAGCTCCCAGGTCAGCCAACGCTTCTTTACCCTGAGATCTCATCGCTTCGATAAATTCTGTCTGGTAATCTCTTGCCTTTTCTACCGGCACTTTGTCCATAAAGCCTTTCGTAGACGCGTAGATGATTGCTACCTGCTCTTCAACCGGAACCGGTGAAAATTGAGGTTGCTTCAAGATCTCCTGGTTCTTTCTTCCTCGATCAATGGTTCTTTGAGTCGCAGCATCAAGGTCAGATCCAAATTTTGCAAACGCTTCCAATTCACGGAACTGCGCCTGGTCCAACTTAAGCGTACCAGCCACTTTTTTCATTGACTTAATTTGAGCACTACCTCCCACACGAGATACGGAAATACCAACGTTGATTGCAGGTCTGATACCAGAGTTAAAAAGGTTAGTCTCCAGGAAGATCTGACCGTCAGTAATCGAAATCACATTTGTTGGAATATAAGCAGATACGTCTCCAGCCTGAGTCTCAATGATTGGAAGTGCAGTTAATGATCCACCACCTTTCACTTTGTCTTTCAAAGAAGGAGGCAAGTCATTCATGTCCTTGGCAACAGAATCATCACCAATCACCTTAGCAGCTCTTTCAAGCAATCTTGAGTGAAGGTAGAATACGTCTCCAGGATAAGCCTCACGCCCCGGTGGCCTTCTTAGTAGAAGAGACACTTCACGGTAAGAAACCGCTTGCTTTGAAAGATCATCGTATACCACCAAAGCAGGTCGTCCTGTGTCACGGAAATACTCTCCAATAGCCGCTCCGGTAAATGGAGCAAAGAATTGCATTGGAGCAGGATCTGAAGCTGAAGCATTCACGATAATGGTGTAATCCATTGCTCCAGCTTTTTCCAACTGAGCAACAATACCGGCAACTGTAGAAGCTTTTTGCCCTACTGCCACATAAATACAGTAAACAGGCTCACCTTTATCATAAAATTCTTTTTGATTGATTATGGTGTCAATTACAACAGCAGTTTTTCCTGTTTGTCTATCACCAATCACCAATTCTCGCTGACCTCTTCCAATTGGAATCATAGAGTCAATCGCAGTAATACCAGTCTGAAGTGGCTCACTTACCGGCTCTCGGAAAATTACCCCCGGTGCTTTTCTTTCAAGTGGCATTTCAAACGTCTCCCCTTCAATATCTCCTTTTCCATCGATAGGCATACCCAATGTATCCACAACCCGGCCACACATTCCATCTCCAGCTTTAATGGATCCGATTTTTCCAGTTCTTTTAACTGTATCACCTTCCTTTATATCACTTGAATCACCAAGAAGTACCGCACCAACATTGTCTTCTTCAAGGTTAAGTACCAAGGCATTCAGTCCGTTCTCAAACTCAATAAGTTCTCCGGCTTGTGCATTTGTCAATCCGTAGATCCTTGCTACACCATCACCTACTTGCAATACAGTACCTACTTCTTCAAGTTCAGCTTCAGATTTGTGATTGGAAAGCTGTTCTCTCAGTATCGCAGAAACCTCGTCAGGTCTAACTTGTGCCATAATCGTATTCTTTATTTCCCGAACTTTGGGATTATTTTGTTTGAAGTTTTAGTTTAATATTTTTTAGTTGACCACTTACACTTTGGTCAATTTGTTTGTCCTCTACCTTAAGAAGATATCCCCCAATGATTTC
The DNA here is from genome assembly GCA_028279155.1 of Cyclobacteriaceae bacterium. GTDB lineage: Bacteria > Bacteroidota > Bacteroidia > Cytophagales > Cyclobacteriaceae > Ekhidna. The sequence continues at coordinate 3,073 of JANQST010000544.1, read as the reverse complement.
CGGATCCACTACTTCTTCAAGGATAGGCTTCTTGCCTGTAACTTTCTTGGCAAGCTTCTCAAACTCTTTTCTTTGATCGTCAGACAGCTTTATGCTAGATGTTACGGTCACCTCCTGCATGCCCTTCTTGATGTTGTATAAGTGAAGAAATTCCTCTGCAACATTACCCAGAATACTTTCCCTGTTCTTGCGTGTGATTAAATCAAACGCTTGCAAAGTCAAATCATTCATTTTCCCCTTAAAGGCCTTTTTCAAGATCTCTGCTTTTCTCAAATGGGGGATAATTGGGCTTTTCAGCATCAAAACAAAATCCTTGCTTTCCTTGCAAATAGCAGCGAACCCAGCCATGTCCTCTTTTACACTATCGAGTACATTCTTCTCTTCCGCCAATTCGAGAATCGGTTTTGCATATCGTGAAGCTATTCTTGAAGCTGACATATTAGTTGATCTCTACTTCCTTAATGAATTTGTCAACCAAAGCTTTTTGAGACTTGTCATCAGAAAGCTTTTCACGAAGAATTTTTTCCGCTACCTCAATAGAAAGTGAAGCCACAAGCTCCTGGATTTCCTTCACGGCTGCTCTTCTCTCTCCTTCTATGGCATCCTGAGCATCCTTGATCATCTTTTGTGTGATATCAGAAGTTTCTGACTTTGCTTTGTCAATGATTCCGTTTGCTTCGTCTTTAGCCGTCTTCAGAATTTGGTCGCGTTCAATTCTTGCTTCCTGCAAAAGATATTCATTATCAGACTTGATTTGCTCCATCTCCTCCTTGGCATTATCTGCTGCTCGGAGTGAATCTTCAATCTGGTGCTCACGTGCTTTAAGGGAACCAATGATTGGCTTCCACACAAACAAGGCAAGAACCACAAAAACGATTAGGAAAACGACTGTCTGCCAAATAATCAGACCAACATCAGGAGTTACTAATTCCACGTTAAAATATTTTTAGTTCAATTTCTAATTCAAAAACAATAAAAAAGTAATCCTGATCCTGACACCTAATGTGAACAGGATCAGGCTTTGGTAAATTAAATACCTGCGTTAGTAGCGATAAATCCAATTACCGCAGCAAACAATGCAACACCTTCTACCAAGGCTGCTGCAATAATCATTGCTGTTTGGATTTTCGCTGCTGCTTCTGGTTGTCTAGCGATACCTTCTGTCGCTCCTTTTCCTGCAAGACCGATTCCGATACCTGCTCCGATTACCGCTAAACCTGCTCCAATTGCTCCCATAACATTTACTTATTTATAGTTAAAAAAAAATCTTTATTAATGATGCTCCTCAACAGCTTGTCCGAAATACATCGCTGAAAGAAGCGTAAAAACATATGCCTGCAAAATCGCCACGAACAACTCCAGAAAATACATCACTGAAGCAAAGAGTGAAGCAACAACTCCTACACCAATACTTCCTGCAATGAATGTCAGGCTTATAATACTTAGTATGATGATGTGACCTGCGGTAATGTTCGCAAAAAGTCGTATCATCAATGAAAATGGTTTTGTTATTATTCCGACCAGTTCAATAGGTACTAAAATGATATACAACAGCGCCTTAGCTGACCATGGCATTGAATTTCCTACCGGATCCAACATGTGCATCCAATAGGTTCTCCGACTGGATGCCAGTGTAATGATCAAAGAGAATACAGCCAACGTTAAAGTCACCGCAATATTCCCACTCATGTTCGCTGCGGCAGGTAATAACCCTAAAAGATTGCCAAACCAAATGAAGAAAAACAAAGTCAACATGTATGGCAGGTATTTCTCGTACCTTGGCCCAATGTTTGGCTTTACTATTTCGTCGCGGATAAAAACAATTATTGGTTCGAAAAATGACTGAATTCCTTTAGGTGCCTTTCCTTCATTTTTCCTGTATCCTCTCTTTACCGCAAAAAATACCAACAATAATGCTGTTGCATTGAAAAACAAGAACAGTACATTTTTTGTGATCGAAAGATCCAGTACATGATCTCCATTTTCTAGTGTGATGTGATCGTGATCCATTACATACCCATTGTATGGAACTTCTTCGTGCGCTTCATTAAAGAAATTGGAAGACATGAACATATCCAACCCATTACTTTCACTGTAAACAATAACCGGAAGCGGGATGGTAAATCCATGAAAGATTTCCCACTGATGGGAATCCTTGATGTGATGATTAATCATCGCACCTGGGTCAAATTTATCTCCGTCGGTATCTCCACCGGCAAACGAAAAATTCACTGAGACTAAAGCAAAAACTAGTGATAAAATGCTGATTTTCAATGATCTAGAAATAAGTCTCGGGGTCTGTTGGTTCATTGCGAATTATTGGCCTCTCTAATTTCGCCGCAAGTTAGCCAATACCACAATCAATTCAAATACAAAATAAACCAAATAAACACCCAGAAACTGATAAGATAACTGAACGATATCTTCGACCTTAAGAAAGTAGAATACTAGTAGTAAAAAAAGGCCTGTGAGCATACGAAAACCGATGCTGGCTATTGCAAACATTGGGAAATTACTCGGGTTCTTTTCGGCAAGGTTCAATAGCCAGGCTACTGCAAAAGATTGAATAAAAAAGAAGATAATCAATGTTGGGAAGTGGGCATGCAGGTACCCGGCAAACAATAACTCATTGAAGACGAAATAGATCAAGAAAAGTAGTAGAGAAATTACTCCTGTGGTGACTAAGTATCGTTTCAATTTACTTGTTTATTCGTTTCAACAAAAAATATATTGTTCCTGCCATGGCGAAGAAAATACTCAGGAACAAAATCCAATTGGACTTTGGTGAAAACCTATTGCTTAATTCCATCCCGCCCCATATACACAGCAGGTTAAAGGCTACCATTTCAAATGCCAGCCCATAGTATTTAAGATATGAATTGGATTGTTCCTTAGGCTTCGAGTGCTTGTCTTTCTTCTGGTACTTCGGGCTTTCCAATTTTTATTTCTTTGCTTTTCACGCCCATTTTACATTTCCCGTTGAAACTAGCCCCAGATTCCACTAACAATTTATTAGTGATGATATCTCCATCAATTGACGCTGTAGGCTTGAGTACCAATAGCTCAGAAGTCG
>JANQST010000537.1 GCA_028279155.1 Cyclobacteriaceae bacterium | reverse complement strand
GCCTCTGTATTTTATTTGGACTTCTTGGCTTTCTCCGGATTCCAAACGATGATTAAAAGATAGAATGTGTAGTTCGCGTTGAAAATCAACCTTACTTCCATTTATGGTCACTTCCTCTACATTCAAATCTGGATTTAGGGTGAAGTAAATTGTTTCCAGGGGTTCTTTGTTCTCATTTCGCACCATGAGCTTGGAAGTGGCTGAGATTTCATTTCCTTCATGCTCAAGTTTCATATGATTAGAATGAACATCAATGTTGGGCGAATCAGACCATTTGCCATTCAATGCAACCATATCATTTCGAAATTGTATCTCTTCATTTCGAATGGTCCATAGGTTGAGCATCAAGTAAGCAGATACCGCTAGAATTAGGAGACTGACTATACCAACCGCGAATTTCACCTTGCTATTGTTGGCAAGACGGTCTAAAAAGAAGGCAGTGGAAAAAAGGAATGCTATTCCAATTGCAAGGTAGAAGGATCGCTGGAACAAGACAAACTTCAGATCACTAAAGCCGGCAATATCAGATGCCATCATTGGAAATCGGAAGGCCATGTAATCCAGGATTCCATGGTACTTACCAAAAAAATAGATCAGCTCCACAGCTGAAATCCCGAGAAGGAGAATAATGCTGACTGGTTGATTGCGAAGTAGGGTCACCATCAGGAATGATAATCCGATGGTAAAAACGATGGTTGGAACACTCAGCAATATCGGGTAGACAATAAACGCCAATGGATTGAATGGAGCGACAGGATGAGTGATGTTGAATATGAGTGTTACAGTCAGAATAACCACATTCAGACCAAAAAATAGCTTGAAAAGTGCCAGCGCTTTTCCAAGAACATAATCTGCATTTGTAATTGCCCTGGTATAAAATACCTCGTTGGTGTCCAGTTTTTTATTTTTTTTGACTACTCCTGTAGCAAGGAAAATGATTGCAGCAGCTTGAGCAATGCTCAGCATGATCATAATCCCATAAGGTGGACCCCAAGAAACTGCCATTGTACTCCATCTTGGAGTATCATCTCCAATTGAAAAAATGGCGAAATTGAACATGGATAAGAAGAAGAGTACCCCAATCGAGAATATTCGAAAGAACCAATTACGCCAAATGACCTTTGATTCAAATTTTGCGATGGTTAATATGTTCCGTAGAGAAATCATACTAATGAAATTCCTAATTGATTTTCCATGAAATAGACATAGGCGTGCTCCAGGTTTGGTTCTATGTTGTGCGCTGAGGAATGAGGTTTATCATTCGCAATCAGCTGAGTTTCCCATTCACCTGTGACAGGGATTGTAGAAACTACGGGATACTTAACCTTCAATTCTGAAAACTCTTCATCATTAACGGTGACTTGCCAAACATGTCCTCTTACTTCATCGATCATTCCTTCGGGAGCCCCAGTGAAGGCCACTTCGCCTTTGTGAAGCATGGCCATGTGATGACACGTACTACTGATATCGCCTACGATATGTGTAGATAGAATAATGGTTACATCTTTTTGACTGAGGTCGGAAAGGATGTTTCTAAACCGAATTCGTTCTTCCGGATCCAAACCGGTTGTTGGCTCATCAATAACTAATAGCCTCGGCTTGCCAATCAGTGCTTGAGCAATTCCTAGTCTTCGTTTCATCCCTCCTGAAAGCTTATTAGCCATTCGGTCTCTGACATCAAGCAAACCGACCTGATCCAACATTCGATCCACTTCAATGATTCTTTCTTTTCTCTTAAGCTTAGTTGATAGTTTGGCAGAGTAATTAAGAAATTCCCAGGTTTTGAGTTTAGAGAAAAATGTAAAATCCTGGGGGAGGTAGCCAATCCATGGACGAATTTTTTGTCTATGTTGATTGATGTCTAATCCATCCATGGTAACACTTCCTTTTGTTGCTTTTTGGAGTGTTACCAGTATGCGCATGAGCGATGATTTCCCAGCGCCATTCGGTCCAAGCAATCCAAACATACCACTACCTATTTCAAGGTTAACATCGCTGATGGCTGCATGACCGTTTGGATAAATCTTTGAAAGTCCTTTGATCTCGATGTTCATAAAACTTTCGTGTTAGGTATGGTAGTAGTTAAGTTCAAGTTTCCTTAAGTGTTATTCGTATGAGGCGTTCAATCGCAATTTTGTTACAGTTAGGGTCAAAAATCCCTTGACTTTGTATAAAAGACTTATATATTCCGTTATTTACTAATTTGACTAATTGAAGAGCCTAAGCTCACTGCTCTCATCCTTGTTGAATTGAATATCATTCACACTTCCCATCACCAGGTTGGAATCATTTTTCATTTCACCTTTAAGGCTTACAACAGGTGATTGCATATAAACTTCTGATTCATCTATCTCGAGAACCACTGAGTCAATCTCGAAGTTGTAGGCATCCAGATCAGCATCGTTCTGAGCTTTAACATTCAACTTGTCAAGGAGAATGTTATCGTTGAATACCACTCTTCCACCGACTTGTATCAGGTCTAAGCTGGATTGTTTAAGATCCGAAATATGTAATGATGTCTCGTTCGTGCTTATACCAATTAGGCTCTGAGGAACATAGAGTGTCAGGTTGTATCGAATACCTTCTTCAATTTCAATCTCATTAAGACTTAATGTGTCTCCATTCAGCTCATACTTCAGCCCTGAAAGAATACCCTCGGTTCGACTTCTAATTTCCAGTCGTGGATTATCCGACGATCTAAGGAGTACTCGACTATCCAAATCGGATAGTACCAAGTACTTTAGATCGTCTAGTGCTATGGTTTCCACTTTAGCAGTTTCATCGCTAAGGTCTCCCTTAACTCCTCTTATTCTTACTTCGGTAAATGCTGCTGAGATATAGAGCAGGATGACACCGAAGAAAACGATTAGTACCTTATTGCTTGATTTCATGATTTTGAGTTTTTTGATTCAAGGTGCTGTTTTAGTTCGTCCCTGGTAATCCCAAGGACTTCAGCATGTCTAAGAAGATCGGGGAGAAGCTTGGTAAAAAATTCCCTCTTTTTACTTTCCAGGATGACCTGCTGTGCTTCCGGGTTTACGAAATACCCAATACCTCTTTTGTTTTCTATTATGTTCATTGCTTGTAGTTCACTGTAGGTTCTCATGATTGTGTTGGGGTTTACACCCATTTCTGAAGCAAATTCCCTGACAGATGGAATTTTCTTACCTGCTTCGAATTCACCACTAACGACCTTGTCAGTGATAGTATCTGCGATCTGTAGAAAAATGCTTTTGCCGTTTTGAAATTCCATTTTAGACCTCCTTTTCTTTTATTTTCAAGTATGTGACTGCTAGCATTATAAGGTTAGCTGCTATAGCCAGGAAGGTCAATAATTGAAATCCACCTTTTTCGTTGTTTGGAAACAAAAGCAGATCCGATTCATCAATGTCATACTCGCTGAGGCCTAGCGGCTCAACGACGATGTATATAAAAGTGACATAGAATGCGATAATAATGGCGATGGAAAACAATGTTTTGACCAAAGGATGTTTGGCAAACATTGCAGCTCCTGTGAATGGCAATACAAAGACGAGGAAAGAGGCAGATACAATCATTAATCTAGCCCATTCCGGTATCTCTTTTACAGGATTATCCACCGCCATAAAATCCGAAATACCAATAGGATTGAAACCTAAACCTAAACCATTGAATAATTCGAAAGTGTAACCTTCGAGGTTGAAAGTAAGCCAGAAGAGGAGTGGCAAAGCAATCAACATTACAACGATCCTATTGATAAATTCGAATAAAAACTTTTCGAATACTGATGCTGGTAACATCAGGTAAGTAATTGTGTTTTCTTTGTTTCGGAAGGATGGGAACGAGTGTCCGGTGTACAGTACTCCGAAAATAATAAAGAAAATAAGCAACGAGTTGAAGAAGACCTCTATGTCCAGAGGTTCCAGATCTCGACTTAGTTGAGCAAATACCAGGATGATATAAACCACTCCACAGAATCCAACAGACGAGAATAGCATCAACTTACTATTGTGGATTACTTGCTGCTTAAATAACAGCATAAACCGACTCATTTTAAATGTATTATTCATTGACATAGTCCTTGAGTTTTTGACTGCCTTGGGTTACAGCGTTGAACAATAATTCGATATCCACGGATGAGTCTCCGTTGACCTGTGGAGTGATAACCTTGTATCCCCCTGGGACCATTTCACTATACAATACATCTTCACCCTCAGCTGATGATGCGGTCGCAAAATGAAGTTTAGAGGAAATCTCAAATAGATCTTTTTGCATGATAAAGCTTCCGCTTTCCAACATGATGATTCTATCGATCAGATTTTCAACGTCTTTGACCTGATGCGTAGAAATAATCACCAATTGCTCCTCATCGAGAGATCCTGCCAGCACTTTTCTAAAAATGGCTTTGGATGGAATATCCAACCCATTCGTTGGCTCATCAAGGATGAGAAGACGGCACTTGGTTGAAAGTGCAAACGAGATTAGAAATTTCTTTTTCTGACCGTAGGAGAGCTTTTGTAAACTTGTAGTTTCCGGCAATTCGAAATCCACTAATAGTTTATTGAGTAATTTTTCGTCAAATCTTGGATAGAATCCAGCGTTTGCTTTAACGTAGTTGCTGATGGAAATTCCAGGTAATTGGAATTCTTCGGAGACGAAAAAGAGATCTTCTAAGAATGACGGCTGTCTTCTTCTCGGCATATGGCCATTGACCTTTACCTGACCATTAGACGGAAGAAGCAAGCCGATCATTATTTTTAAAAGCGTTGTCTTTCCAGCTCCATTTTTTCCAAGCAATCCTACTATGCTGCCGGCATTCAACTCACAATCCAGATCCTGGAAGAGCGGTTGCTGCTTTTTCGCATAATTAAAATTGAGTGTTTTAATATCAATCATTACTATTGATTTAGTGTACTATCATACTAATACAGTACAACATTAAATCAATAAACTGAGAAACGAAAAAAAAGTTTCAAAAAATTTTAGAATTATTTGATTTGAGTGCTAGGAGCGTGTCCTTATCTTAAAAAGGAACAGGCTATTTGATCCTTCCGTACTTCTTCATGATCTTCAAAACCTCATCGACAGGAAGTTCTTCAGCCTTGTTTCGATCTCGTCCTTCCATCGTTTCGGCAGCAAAGAGCGAATTAATGATGGCTTCTTCCGTTGCTTCTAATGTAGCAATGAATAGGGGTGTCATCCGATTGTTTCGTAGAAATTCAGAAGAATTGGTGTCCTCATCTGTATCGTATGCTATAAGATTTTGCTCGGCATTAGAAAGAGCGATTACGTAATCTCCGCTACCATTGGAGGCAACTCCACCGGTTTTGGCAAGACCCAGCATGGCTCGTTTGGCCATCCGTTTTAAGTTTCGATCTGAAACAGGTGCATCAGTGATCACAACCATCATACAGGATCCATCAGCTGATTCGATGGCATTTTTAAATGGATAGTTGCCCAACTCTTTAGCAATAGGAACACCATTGATTTCAAGCACTCCTCCAAAGTTGGTTTGTGCCAATACACCAACAGTATACCCACCAAGTGATTCCGGCAGCTTTCTGGATGCAGTACCAATTCCTCCCTTGAACCCGAAACATCTTGTACCCGTTCCCGCTCCAACATTACCTTCATCCACTGGGCCATTTTTGGCATTTTTCAATGCATCCAAAACGTGCTGCTCCTTAACATGCCTTCCCCGGATGTCATTCAGCCCTCCGTCATTTGTTTCGCCGACAACTGCATTTACAGATCGTACATCCTCATTGCCAGGCTTATCCAATGTGTATGAGATAAGTGCGTTCATCCCTGTTGAAACACTCAACGTGTTGGTTAAAATGATTGGCGTTTCAATATTCCCAAGTTCTTCTACCTGGCTGTAGCCAGCGAGTTTTCCAAAACCATTTCCCAGAAATATTCCCGCTGGACATTTCCATTGAAAAACATCTTTTCCATGTGGGATGATTGCAGTAACCCCGGTTCGAATATTGTCACCTTCAATTAGGGTTGTATGTCCAACCTTGACTCCAGGAACATCAGTGATGGCATTGTTTTGACCCGGTTTGAAGATACCTATTTCGATACCGTGTTCTCTCGGACGTTGAGCAAATGATGTGTTCATGATAAAAATGATTAGCAGGATACTAGCGAATGTTTTCATATCTTAATCGTTAAATCTCTCTTAAAATCGGCCGTGTTAAGCAAGTAGGTCCTCCACCTCCTTTTACGCTAATTTCCTCCCCATCGTACACATGCACGATACAGCCGGCCTCCTCCAATCTTGACTTTGTAATGGGATTTCCGGAAACCATAATGCACTCACCTGGTGAGATGGCAAGGACGTTGGGTGCCTGGGTATCATATTCCTGATCCGGAACTTCTATTAATTCAAAGCCTCGTTTTAAAAGCTTGTTTCGAAGGTGAATGGGCATCAACGGTGAATAGACTAATGCTTTCTTGAAATCGATTGGGCTGAGGACGGACATTAGATGGAAAACATCTGAAGGTCCTTGATAATGTGGCATTTCTGCTACGAATACTTCAACTCCCTTTGGTTCCAACATTTCCTTCAGCTGCTTGATCCCTTCATAGTTTGTACGATAGGTATGACCTACAGCCAATGTTTTTTCATCCAGCCAAGCCATGTCACCACCTTCCAGTGTTCCGGGAGCCTTAATTTCGCCAAGAATGGAAATACCTATCTTTTTAAAATAGTCGGCTTCTTCATAAGGCTCACTTTTCCTTAATGTCTTGCCCATTCTGCACAAAATGACACCAAAGTCCGTAACCAATGAAGCATCACGGCAATAAACGGAATCGATGGTTACGTTTGTTGATTTTGGCAAGTGATGGATTTCAGCATTTTTGCTTGCTATTAGGTTTTCTAAGAAATTATGTTCCCTGGTGGCTCCTTCAAATTCTGGAGCATCTAGAAAATTGTGTGATTCCCATTCCTGATCAAGCATTTTCTGATTGACAAATCCTTCTTCCGGTCGCTTCATCAAAACAGATTTGATCAGTCCTACTTCAGAATGAGCTGTGAGTTTACTCATTTATGTCCTTGTTTTTTTAATAAGCATCCAAACATAAACAGGAAGACCTGCCATTAACAAGATAAAGCCCCAGTAAACAATTTCCGTCCCTGAGCCAGCGATTGCCCAAATTGAAAATACAAATGCCACAGTTGCAATAACTAGTCGAATGAAAGTTCCTTTGGAGTATCCTTGCTCTCGAATGGAAACAACGACATAGGATGCAGAGGTAAACAAGTATGCTATCAGTGCAGTCATACTCGCAAGTAGGAGCATGAATTCAAAGGCTTTTACTAATCCTTTGGTATAGTTCATGGCCATCAACACAGAAATCAGAATGCTTGATATGACAATCGCAATGGCTGGAACTCCATTCTTATTTTCCTTTCCAAAAATTGAAGGAAAGAGTTTATCTCTTGAAATGGCTGCCGGTATTTGTCCCTGAATCAAAATCCACCCATTGAGTGCTCCCAGCGTAGAGATGATTGCTCCGATGGCAACAAGATTTTCAGCCCAAGGTCCCCACATAATTGCAGCAGCATCTGAAAAAGGCGCTGTAGAATATTGGAGTTCCTCCGCCGGGATGATTCCTAGGAGAGCGGTGGTGCCAAGAATGTACACCAAAGCCGTGATGGCTAAGCCGAAATAGGTGGCACGTGGAATTGTTCTTGAAGGATTCTCTATATCTGCTGATGGAATAGTTGCGCATTCAAGACCCATGTAAGCAAAAAAGGTCAAAGTGGTTGTTGCTGTGATCGCTTCCAAGTTAGAGAGCTCACTGATATTTCCCGGAAAGAAGTTTTCAAGCTTTATGTAGAATAACCCGAATATTCCGATTGCAACTAAAGGAGCAATTTTTAAAACACTTGTAATCAATTGAAAAATGCCTGCTTCTCTTATTCCCCTCGTGTTAACAAACACAACTGCCCAAATAATGGCTAAACCCACCACGGCGGATAGCAACAAATTTGTTTGAAGGATCGGGAAAAATACACCGAGATAGCTAACAAGTGCAACAACGATAGCGGCATTGGTACACCAAATGGAAATCCAATAACCCCAAGCAACAAGGAAACCAGCAAAGTCACCCAATCCACTTCGTGAATAGGTATAAGGGCCACCAGAAGTAGCAGGAATCATCTTGCTAAGTTCAATGAATACATAGGCTAATGCAGCAGCTCCTATGGCAGATACCAGCCAGCCAATTAGACTTATACTTCCGAATGCCGCCAAAGTAGCAGGTAATAGAAAAACTCCGGATCCGATCATGTTTCCAACCACCAGGGAAGAGCTTGTCCAGAATCCAAGTTTTTTTCTACTCATGTAGTTAGTTAGGTTGGCGGTATTGCAATTGAAAGATACCGGAAAATATCGATGGTCGCTAATTGGATTTTTCTCACTTTTTCGATCAGGTTCTAAGAGTTTTTGGAAATTGTGTAGTTATGTACTCATTAGAGTTATTGTCAATTTAGGGTATGAAATTGAAGATCTTAAAGTTAGCTGTACCATTTTTACTAATCATCATTTCTACAAGCCTCAAAAGTCAGGTGCTTACAAAAGGAGATGATCTGTTGTACAGCAATTTAGGTTTCATCGAAATCATAGGCGCTGACGATCCTACGATAAAAGGTGATATTCGGCTTTTTGATGATTGGAAAAAATGTGATCTCAATTTCTCGATAAAACGATCGATGAATGATGTATTGGTTAACTTGGATCTTTACCATTCACAACTGCTCCTCTATTACAAGAAAAAGAAATTTTCGGTTGGTTTTAATATGGTTGATTCACTGCATATTGAAGAGACCAATCAAAAACTCATAAATTCTTCAAACCTGGAGGGAATGGCAGTCGATTTACCCTTGTTTGTTCATTATGATTCTCATAACCTGGGATTCTACGAGAAACCCGGACTTAAAATCATTAAACCATCTTATAATCGGGAATTGGATATTGGGACGAGAGATACAAAAATTGTTTCTGAATTTGAGTATTTGATTTATGATAAAAAAAACCAATCCCATTTTTTCTTTAAGCCAAATAAAAACGGGATTAAGTCTTTTGAAAATTATAAAGCTCTTAGAGAGCACATGAAGGAAAACAACTACAAGCCTGACAACCGAGAACATATGATTGCTCTCATCAAATTCTACGAGTTAGAGAAGTATAAATAGTTTTCCTCCTTCTCTCATTTTACTCATACCGCAGTGCTTCGCTCGGGTTTTTTAAAACAGTTCTTAGAACCGCAAAGGTCACACTTCCAATAGCTACCAATGTCAGGATCAATATTGTAGAAATAAAAGGTGTTGTACCAAATGATGTTCGATATGCGAATTCATTTAACCATTGATCCATTATGACCATTGACAGTGGAAGACCTGCAAGTATAGCAACTGCGATTACTTTCAAAAATGATTTGTTTTCCATCCAAAGTATATCCAGGATATGTGCGCCGAGTACCTTTCTTATGCCAATTTCTTTTGTTCGTTGTGTAATAATTAGGTAGGCTAAACCGAGCAATCCCATAGCTGCCAGTATCAGAGCGATGGAAGAAAACAAATTGAAAATTCGAAGCGAATTTCGTTCAGTGGCATAAAGTTGGTTCAACCTATCATCCAGAAAGCTGATATCTGGAGGAAGTACCGGATCAAATTCTTTGTAAACCGAAGCGATGTGTTCCATCACTTGTGATACATTCTCTGTATTGATACGAGCAATAACATTATTGACGGCAGATAGGCCGACCATGATAAGAAGTGGTCTGACAGGCTCATGTAAGGATTTGTAGTTAAAATCCTGTACGACTCCAACAATTGTTCCTTCTAACGGAATAATGTTTGAATTCCAAACGACCTGGGTTCCTATCGGATCTTTAATATTAAGTCGGTTAACTGCAGTTTGGTTTAAAATGTAATTCCTTCCTGCAGAGTCTTGTTGAAATGATTTTTCAAAGAGACGACCTTCTTCAATGTTAATTCCCAGGGTGGCCAAGCCGTCAAAATCAACCCATAGTTCTGAGGCAGGTACTCGAACAGATGGATCACCCGGCATGTACAGATCATTTTGGTTGAACTGCTCTCCTGGTAAATTGGTTACCCCACCAACCTGTAGTACGGATGGATGACTTGATATCTCCGTCTTAATTACCTCTGCAGATTGTGTCAATTGATCGCTGGGCAGTTTCAATACCACCAAAGCTTCTCTTTCAAAGCCTACTTGTTTATTTTCCAAATAGTTGACTTGTCGTAAGATGATGATACTGCCAAAAATCATAATCGCACTAACTGCGAATTGAATACCTACCAGCGCATACTTTTTACCATAACCCTTTTTTTGATTCATCACTTTACCTTTCAATGCTTCAATCGACTTGATGCTGTTGAGCGTGACACTTGGAATCAAACCACTAACAATGCCGACAGCCAAAACGATTAGTAATTCATACATTGCCAATTCAGCAACTAATAAATCGCTAATTAATAATTGTTTACCTGTAAGGAGGTTAAACTGATCCAAAGCCAAAATTGAAATTAGTTGAGCGATGACCATGGCAAGGAAACAAGTGAGAATTGATTCAAATATGAATTGAGAAGAAAGCTGGGTTTTAGTGGCTCCTAAAACTTTCCTGATTCCAAGTTCCCTTCCTCTTTCCCATGTTCGTGCAGTCGATAGGTTGATGAAATTTATAGCCAGTATTATAATGATGAACAGCACGACACCACTAAGAATGTAGATGTATGTATAGCTGCTATTTGACTCCAATTCCCATCTTAGTGATGAATTGAGATGGATTGATTCAAGGGGTTGAAGCTCGTAAGCAATTGTTCCATCCAGGAGATACTCTAACATTTGTTGATCCACTCCTGAGCTGACTCTATTAATCCATTCCGGAAGTTGATCTTCAATATGTTGAGGGTTAGCGCCGGGGGTTAATCGAATGTAATTGAAATGCCCTGGGTCGTTCCATTCAAACCAGGGATCATTGGGAATGCCAGACTTTAATGAGACATAGGGGATGATAAATCTTGGATGGAAATGACTGGTGCTTGGCACATCTTGCATTATTGCGGTGATTACTCCACGTGAATCGTTGGCAACATCTTCCAGTTCCTTTCCAATAGGATCTTCATTGCCGAAATATTTTTTGGCTACTGATTCTGTGATCACTACAGAGCCAACTTCTTTTAGAGCTGTTTTTGGATCGCCGGAGATCAACTTGAAATCAAAAACATCAAAAAATGTACTGTCAGCTGCAAATACATCAGGTTCCAGGAACATCCTGTTGTTCAAAGGATTTCGAATATACCGGGATTCCAATGTGAGTCCCGGACCATACAGAGGTGTCAGAGAAACAGCGCTTTCCACTTCCGGAAAATCTCTGACAAGTTCCTGCGCCATTGGATGAGGAGTCCTGGTTTGAGGATTCGTTGCGTTGAGATAGATTCGATATATATCAGCCGAGTGCTTGTGAAACTTATCATAGGAAAGCTCATTCGAGATATAACTAAATATCAGTATGCAGCTAGTGAATCCAACAATTAAGCCCGAAATGTTTAGAAAGGTGAAGACCCGATTCTTAATCAGGTTTCGAAAATAGAGTTTGAAGAAATTTGATAACATGGCATTTGATATTTTGAGATACCCGAAAGTATCTCGATAGCCCATGTTTTCGGTAATTTCCTTATAGGTCGAACGTTCGACCTTATCTTCTCGAACGTTACGTTCTCTAAATTCAGAGGGTGTCAGTCCTGTTATTTTCTTGAAAGATGTGTTGAACGCGGACTTGGAGAGATAGCCTACCTCTTCCGCAATCTGTTCAATTTTGTAGTGCTGGTATTCAGGTTTTCTAAATAGTTTCTTGGCATCCTGGATTCGATGATAGGCGAGGAGTTCAAAGAATGAGCCCCCTTTTTCCTCATTAATAACTTGCGAAACCGCATGAGTGCTGGATTTGATAGTTGATGCTAACTCCTTCAGAGATGCATCAGGGTTTAGGTGAAATCCATGTTGACCCAATTGATCTTCTATCTCACGAAGGATACGATATTTTTCTGCAGGGTCAAGATTGGATTTAGCGTATTTGGTTTCTGATACCAGTGGTTTGAAAGTATCCGCTGATGGAGAATATTGAATAACACCAAGTAGTCCAAGGAAGGCGTAGAGTCCAATGGATGCAGAAAACATGAGAGGTGAGGCTCCAATAAAATGAAAGTAGATTCCCAACAGAAGCACAATATTTGCAGCTACAAAGCCTCTTATCCAATGTATTTTGGCACCTTCGTTTCCTGTCGAAGCAATACCTTTTCTTCTAAATAGAATACGAACAAGGCGAAGTGTAAATACAATTTCAAAGGCACTGAAAATCCCAACAATCAAGTAGTCCAGTGTGGTGTAACGAACGACCAATCCAACAATCACAAGTGAGATTAGTGAACCAACTAATCCATCAAAATCAATCTTTTTACCACTCCAACTAAGTAGTTGGATGCGGATAAACACCGGTATGATAATTAGAAAAACAAATGAAGGTATATAGGATGAGAGAAGCGAAAATCCCAGAATTGAAAATGTAAACCAATAGGACGCGTCTGCAAAGCCAATCTTTTTATAAAGTTTCAGCGCATTGAGACCAATGAAAAGCCCAATTCCAATGGATATATAAATGAACGCTTCAATCATTCCTCCTAATTTACGTCAAAGAGGTTGGATATGATCTGGATAGCTTTATAACCTAAAAGGTTGTCTAGCTAGTTCTTGAGCATATTTACTGAAGTAGTCCAATGATTCAGGATTTTTCATTGCTCCAATATTTGCAGCCTTTTCTTTTGGTGCCCCCATTAGGATTTTCTTCACCGGCGCTTCCATTTTTTTACCGCTGATGGTGTAAGGGATATCTGAAACTTCTATTACTTCATCAGGAATGTGCCTAGCTGTAAACGCATTTTTAAGCCCATTGGCTATCATCGTTTTGATTTCTTCAGTCAACGATACCCCTTCCTTTAGTACTACAAACAATGGCATGAAATGATTGCCGTCGGTTCGCTCGAGGTTGATCACAAGGCTATCCTTGATTTCTTCAATCTTATCAATGACCTGGTAAATCTCTGCTGTGCCTATTCTGATACCATGCCGATTAAGTGTGGCATCTGAACGACCCAGAATTTTCAGGGTACCTCTTTCCGAAATCCACAACCAATCTCCATGACGCCATACGCCTTCGAAATCCTCGAAATAACTCGAATTATACCTTGCGTAATCTTGATCATTCCAAAAATAGATGGGCATGGAGGGCATTGGTTTAGTAACTACCATTTCTCCTACTTCCTCTTGCGCAGGTTCACCCAGATCATTGAAAGAGTACATCGAACATCCTAACGCCCGGCATTGAATCTCACCTTCATATAGTGGTTCTATCGGACATCCGCCTACAAATGCAGAGCAGACGTCTGTACCTCCACTCATGGAACACAACCAAATATCTTTCTTTACAGATTCATAAATCCAATCAAATCCGGATGGAGGAAGGGGAGAGCCAGTGGAGCTTATGGAACGCAAATGCTCCAGGTTGTAATCTTTGATTGGATTGATTCCTTTTTTTTCACAAGCTAGAATGAAAGGAGCGCTCGTTCCAAAATGATTCATTTTAGTTTTTTCTGCCAGTTCCCATAGGGCACTAATGTCAGGATAACCAGGACTTCCATCGTACAAAACGATAGTAGCCCCAACAAGCAATGATGCTTGAACAAAATTCCACATCATCCAGCCTGTGGTTGTATACCAGAAAAAACGTTCACCTTTTTTTACATCGTTGTGAAAGGTTAGATATTTCAAGTGCTCAAGAAGAACACCACCAACACTGTGAGTAATAGCTTTTGGTTGTCCTGTTGTACCGGAGGAGTACAGCACCCAGATTGGATGTTCGAATGGTACCTGTTCAAAAGTTAGTTCAGCTTTTTGGTTGATTACGTCTTTCCAGTTATGGGATCCAGCCATAAAACCAGTTGAAGATTGATCCAGGTAATGGATCTTTACAAGGACT
>JANQST010000524.1 GCA_028279155.1 Cyclobacteriaceae bacterium | reverse complement strand
ATAATCGAAGAGTGTCGAATCAATGTAATTACCGGATGCATTATCCCAATCTATTCTTGAAAGGACTTGAGGATCGAGATGGACAATTACCTCTTTTTCTCTTACGATCGCTATCCATATGGGATCTGCCAGATGTTCAATTGATTTTTCCTTATTCTTCCAACCCCAAGCAACGCGGAGATCGTATCCTTTTCTTAAAGACTCTATAAGATCTTCGGTGCTACCTAAAAGTATGGTGCCATCTGCATTGGTTTTGTACACAGGTTGCCAGCCCGCTCCCTTCTTTTCCTGCACCATAAACTTTTGACCAAAAAAGCCAAGAAGGAAAGAGATTGTAATCACAAGTGATAATTTGGGTAAAGGCATATGTGAATTTCGAAGATAGGACTTTGAGGAACTATACAATCAATTGCTTGCATGTTTAACAAGTTTTTAACAGGACACTACTTGAGGTAACGTAACCCCACGGTTACATCGAATCTGGAAACATCAAAATTGGCACCGGTGACCCTTCCATTTGGTGTATCATACTCATTAATGCGACCAATATTGAGAGCAAATCCGACTCCTACGGCTAAGCGCGTATCAAGGATGTAATCATATCCTATTGCTAATTCCAATGCAAAACTATCTCCGTGCTCGAAAAAGGGGACATTGTTGTCCTTGAAACCGTCATCCCGATACATGATTTTTCCTCCGCTGATACTGTAAATGAGATATTGGTCACTACCTCGGGCTTGTCTACTTAGTAACGTAAATCCCAAATAGTGAAACCTAACTTTCTCTTCAATAGTATTGGTGCCAAACGCTTGGGAAAAAAATGGATTAAAAGTTTCCTCAGCAGGCGTGCTCGTCCTGTTGTACTTAACTCCAAAACCGAATCCATCTGTTAGAAAATATTGAATATCAGCACCTAAATGCACAAAGGATCTTAGCTGTCGTGCATAGGACGACGGATGATTCTCATAACCACCGAATTGATAAGTAAAACCTGTATTGAAGACCACCCTGAACTTATTGGGTTCGATATAGTCTGCAAAACGATCAGTGATATTCGCTTCTTCTTCCTTTTTGGGGTCACCAATTTCGACTTGCGACTGTTGCGGTTCTTCTGCTTGGTAAAACGATTGGACCTTTTCGCGTTCTATTCTTGTCCGTATGGGCCCTGTGACATCTGAAATTTCAAAATGAATATATGATGATGAGATACGTGTTATTTTGCAATTGAGTGTATCACCCGCTTTGGTGATAATTTGATCTTGAGCCTGGGCAACAAAGCAGGTAATCGAAACAAGTAGAAAGAAAAGTACTTTTTTCACGCGTTTATTAAAGAATTCTCAAATATGGCCTGAATATTGAATATCTATTGCTTTCAAAATAAATAACAACAATGAAAAAGGTTCTCCTAATATTAACACTAATAAGTTCTAATTTCTTGTTTTCTCAAGATGAAAAGAATATCCACAATGTGCCCTATATAGAGGTCACCGGCCAAGGCAAAATGGAAATTAGTCCCAATGAGATTTATTTGTCCATTTTTATCAATGAGGCTGATCGAGGTAAGCTTTCGATGGAAAAATTGGAAAAAGATATGCTGAAGCGATTGACCTCTCTTGGGATTGACACAGATAAGCAATTAAAAGTCTTGAGCTTTAATAGTGGTTTTAGAAATCGAGTATTAGGCCAAAAGATCAATACATCAAAGCGCTATGAACTCATGCTGCAGAAGACGAAGCAAGTGCCACAGGTATTCGCTGAGTTAGAGAGGCTGAATATTTCCAACATTAATCTTATTCGCGTTGATCATTCCGAAAGAGAAACATTGGAAATCGAGGTAAAGGTTGCAGCTGTTCGTTCAGCGAAGGAAAAAGCGGAACAGATGCTTGCTGAACTTGGTAAGAAAGTAGGGGATCCTCTTTTCATTCAAGAATTTAATCGTAGGAATTATGGTTTTCAAGATGAGTTTGCCGCCAGGACAAGCAGTTTTGCGGAAACTGAATCCCTTCCCGATCTGGATTTCAGAACAATCGTAATTCAATATAATATACAAGTCCGTTTCGCTATCGATTAGGAAAGACCCGTTTTTGTTCCAGGACCAATCCAAACAGTTTGCCATATTGTGTGACCTTCATTCGTGGATCATTTGGACTTTTTACTTCAGTTTGATGGACAATTACCATGTTCCATTCCGGGATAATTGTCAAACTTTGTAATCCGGTACCCTGAGCTGAATACGTACCATCCGGAACATTCACAAAAGGTAAATGAAAGCCTTCTTCAGCTGCCCACCAGCAATAGCCATAGCCTCCACGAATGCCGGCATTAGAATAAGGCTTTGTACTTTCAGTAATCCATTCAGCTGGGATTAACTGATCTCCATTCCAGTTTCCATTTTGTAGAAGCAGTTGTCCGAGCAAGAAAAGATCTTCAGCTGAAAAATACCATAGGGCAGCAGGATGTTCTGAAACATCTTCGTAATGATACTTCTGTAGACTGGTATCAAATTTCATGTTTAGGGGCTTGGCAATATCTTCGTAAAAAACCCTGAAGAGGGACTTACCCACAAGTTTTTCGAAAATTGTTACCGAAGCGTTGAAGTCCCAGTTATTATAATACCAGTGTTCGTCTCTTTTGTATTCACCTCTTTCCGGTCTGTTTCTTTCCATCGCAGAGGTTTCGAATGCAGCCTTATGATAAACTCCGGATCGGGCTCGCAGCAAATCAATGACCCGGGCATTCTTTTCTTCATCCGTCAATCCATCCTTGTCGTCAATGCCTAATTCTGACAAAGTAGCTTCTGGGTTGATTACTCCCTTGTCAATATACATTCCATATAGTAGACTAAGAACACTTTTTCTCATGGAGAAAATCAAGTAAGGAGTTTCTGTAGTGCCATAATGATAGACCTTTTTGCCATTGTGAAAAACGATAAATGATTTTGTCAATTTGTCTGAAAGGAAATCTGTGATCTTGTCTTTCTTTTCTTGATTCCAGGTAATTGACTCAGCAAAATCAGGATGTTGAATGTCACTTCTGGTAAGCTGTGCCTCAATCGAGAATGCAAAAAAGAGTGTCAAAAGTGCAAGTAGAGGCCTGTTCATGGGTTTAGGTTTAAAGCAATACTTCACCTACCCAAATAAGTTACAGGATTTTTAATCCGTTAGAACATTGGTAACAAATGTAGATTTTGTGACCAACCAAAGAAGAAGGAAAATTACTGCCCACCTCAAATAAATGGTGTAGTAATCCGTCGTGTCTTTGTATCGGGTTTCTTTTATTTCTGCTTTCTCAAGTTGATCAATTTCCTGGAAAACCTGGATCAATGCTTCCTTATCTGAAACTCGATAGTATTTTCCATTTCCGATATCTGCTATTTCTCGAAGTGTCGTTTCATCAAATGTATTTTCAACATATCTGGTTCTTCCAAAAAAATCAGTGCCGTATGGAACTCGACCTTCTTTTCCAATTGCGATAACATAAATGGTGATATCATAAGCGGACGCTAATTTGGCTGAAGTAATTGGATCAATGTTACCGGCAGTGTTATCTCCATCACTCATAAGAATCATCACCTTTGATTCAGATTCAGATTCTCTAAGGCGGTTGGTACTTACTGCTAAGGCACTTCCAATTGCTGTACCACGACTTTCAATTAGATCGAAAGAGATATCATCAATATAAGTGTACAGAAGATCATAATCGGTGGTTAGAGGAGACCTGGAATAAGCGTCTCCTGAGAAAACAACCAAGCCTATCCGGTCCTGGAATCTGCCGGAAACAAAATCTCTTGCTACTTCCTTGGCGGCCTCTAGTCTGTTTGGTCTAAAATCTTCGATTTGCATGGATTGAGAAATATCCACCGTCAACATAATATCAATCCCTTCACTCCATTGTTCGGTTTGCTCATTCGTGGTCTGGGGTCTGGCCATTCCGATAATGATTAGGAGGAGAGAAAGAATGAAAAAGATCCCTGGAATAAACCTGAGAAAACTAATGGGATCGCTTTTCAACTCAGTTTTTGTCAAGGCAATTGGCAACTTTTGCCTGAACCTGTTGATGATCAACCATCGCAGAATAAATAGTATTGGAATGAGAGGAATGGCATAGAACCATACGGGATTTTCCCAATCGAAATTTTCCAACCGGGACCATGAGAACCAATCCAATGATAACCAACTGCTATTTTCCATCTCGTATTTCTTCTACTTTTTTATTGTACCGGTATTGTGTGAAATCTTCGATCTGCTGGAAATCCTGAAATATTGTTTCCGTTTCCCTCTTGCCATACACCAACCGATCAATTGAATGAAGTGGCTTCTCCAACTCCTTGGCAAATGATTGAGCTAAGATTTCCTTGGTTGTGAGTTTTGTGAATGGAAATTTGTCTAACCGTTCTTGATATCTTTTCCAGAAAAAGAGCGCTTTTTCAGCCAGGTCAGACTCCGGATTGGACTTCAAACTGTTGATATATCCCGAAAGCTGATCGGAGAAATTTTCGTATTCTTTTCTCAGCTTTCTCAACCTGAAGAAACGAATGATCTTTTTTCCGAAAATCAGTAGTAAAACAATTGATATAAATGCAAGAGATCCAAGAATAATATATAGGAGCGGGTAATTGAAGAATCTAGTTACAGCTTCGTAACTCGTATTGCTAATAAGTTTGGTTGTGTCTGATACCATAGGGGCTAACTCAGTTAGCAAAATGGAATCAACTGGTGTTTGAATTACTGCAGAATCCAACCCATTAAGAATGATTGCCGGGATAGAAAGGTATTGGACAAGGTCTATTTCATAGGATTGTATCCTATAGACAGTGCTATCAAACGCTAAGCCATCTACAGATTTCGTTGGAAAAAAGGTTTTGGATGAGAATTCAAACGGTGAGAAATCATAAACACTGTCGGGGAACACCATCTCCATATCAGAAGGATAGGTAGCAGTAATCCAGAAATTGACATCTTGTCCTATTAGCAAACTATCTTCCACGAACCCACCTTTCACCTCAATCTCCTGAGCTGAAATTTTGATGGAAAAAATTAAAAACAGAATTATAAGAAATCTACCTCGTCCGCCTCGCATTGCTTCTATTTCTATGTCTGAATAGTTTTATGAGTTTAGGAACGTAATCTTCCTCTGTGGCTATTGATACGTAGTTTACATCATTTCGTCTACAAAAGTTTTCCAATGATTCCTTATTCTCTCCATGGGTTTTGCTTACTACATTTTTGAAAGTCGTTGAGGACGTATTCATCCACACTGTTTTTTGAGATTCTTTCTCGTAAAGAGGAACGATCCCAAGGTTTGGCATTCCGCTTTCCCTTTTGTCCGATACATCAATAACTACCAAATCGTGTTTTCTCGCAAGCCCTTTTAATGACTGTGTGAAGCCCTCATCGATGAAATCTGAAACAACAAATACAACCGTCTTGCGCTTAAGAAGATTAAGCAGGTACTTAATGGCATCATTTAGGTTTGTCTTTTTTGATTTAGGCTTTAATTGGTAAAGGCGATTAATGACTTCATATGCATGCTTAAGCGTCTTGCCCGGTTTTACATAATCTTCCACACGATCAGAATAACAGAGGACACCTACTTTGCTTCCTTCCTTTACAGCAGAAATAGACAACAACCCGGTGATCTCTTTAGTCAGATCAATCTTTTGCTTCTTGTCCTTGCCAATTTCTTGAGAAGCGGAAACATCAACAAGAAAGAATACCGTTTGTTCTTTCTCTTCGATAAAGGTTTTGACAAAAGTTCCGTGACCTTTTGCGGTCACACGCCAGTCAATCGTTCGGATATCATCTCCCCATTGGTAAGGACGAGCATCTTCATATTCCAACCCGGCACCTTTGAATATAGATCGAAAATCCCCTTGCATCTGCGAGTTGATTGCCTTCCGTATTCGGATATCGTATCTTCTAAGTTTTTTAAGAATATCCTTCATCTGATAACCCTAATATTCAATTGGCATAAAAATAGCTGCTGAATTTTGCGATTGATATATGATCTTTGCCTTTGATCTTCAAAATTATAGCCTCAAGTAATTATTCGTTTGCAGTGAAAAAGCTTTTTTTGACCGTTCTTGTAATAGTTTCTGCCTGTTCCACTAAAAGCGAGGCTCCCGATGATCTTATTCCACAAGATCAGATGGTCTCGTTATTAGTAGAAGTTCATGTGCTGGAATCCAAAATTAAGAACCTGTCAATACGATCTGCTGACTCAGCGAAAGTAGTATATGATCATTACGAAAAACTTCTTTTTGCAGATTTTAACATTACTCAGGATCAGTACGAGCGTAGCTTCAACTACTACGTGGAAAACCTGGATGAATTCAAAGATGTGTACACCACCGTGGTTGATACATTGATGCAACGCGAAAAACTCCTAAAGAATTGAATCTATTTCCCAATGATATTGAGGGAAACCTGGGCTTTGATGAGATCAGGAATTTGTTGAAGGGTTTTTGTCAAAGCGAAAGAGGTGAAAGCTTTGCGAGTAAATGCACTCCTACGGATAATGTAAAACTCATTGGTCGGTTGCACAAACAAACCCAGGAGATGATCAAGCTTTTAGTGAATGATCGATCGAGTGTACAATTTCAATTCCCTGATATTGATGAGTATCTAATCAAGGTGAAAGTTCCTGGCTCTTGGTTGGATCCATTGGATTTTCATGAACTCAAAATTGGGGTTAATACACTTTCAAGTTGGACAGCTTTTTTTTCTGAAAAACACGATACGTATCCTGAATTGTCTTCATTGTCATCTACTATCCATATTCTTCCCGAACTCGCTCCAGCGATTGATAAGGCAATTGATGAGAAGGGAGAGGTGAGAGATTCTGCATCTCCGCAACTATCTGAGATTAGAAGCCAAATTTCGAAATCGGAAAGAGCAGTACGATCAGCGATAACCAAAGTCTTGAAAAAAGCTAAGGCAGATCAGTTTACAGATGAGGATAGCTCTTTGACGGTTAGAGATGGACGGTTGGTGATCCCATTGAAAGCAGAATTCAAAAAAAGAATCCCAGGGTTTGTTCATGATGAATCTTCAACCGGCCAGACTGTGTTCATAGAACCAGGAGAAGTTTTGGATCTTAACAACGAGGTTCGTGAATTGAAATACGCAGAGAGAAGGGAAGTAATACGAATTCTTGTTTTACTGTCTGACCTAGTGAGAGAAAACCTGGATGATTTATCTAAGGGGACTGGTCTCTTGGAGAAGCTTGATTTCATTCATGCCAAAACCAAACTCGCAGATCATCTGGGTGGTATTGTTCCATCATTTGAGAACAAAACGGAATTTAGTTGGGTTAACGCCGTACATCCTCTTTTGTATTTGTCTCACAAAGAATCTGGTAAAAAAATAGTTCCCTTGAATATATCGCTGAGAAATGATCAGCGGATTCTAATCATTTCTGGTCCAAATGCCGGAGGTAAATCAGTGGCACTTAAAACCGTTGGACTGATCCAATACATGTTTCAGTGTGGGTTGCCTGTTCCGGTAGCCGAAGAAAGCAAGTTTGGGCTTTTCAGGAACCTTTTCCTGGACATTGGAGATGCCCAATCCATCGAAGATGACTTGAGTACCTATAGCTCGCATCTAACAGCTATGAAGCATTTCCTAAAATTGGCAGACAAAAAAACACTCTTTCTAATTGATGAATTTGGAAAAGGTACCGAACCTCAATTTGGGGGAGCTATAGCAGAATCGGTGCTTTCTGAGATCAACAAAAAGCGATCTTGTGGTATTGTCACAACACACTATCAGAACTTGAAAAATATGGGAGAGAAGTTTGAGGGGATGGTAAATGGGGCTATGAAATATGATTTAGAGAAGTTGGAGCCAATGTTTGAGTTAGAGGTAGGTAAGCCGGGAAGCTCATTTGCTTTTGAAATTGCAGGTAAAATTGGTTTACCATCGGAGATCATAAAATCAGCAAAAAATTCAATTGGGAGTTCACATGTGGATTATGATCAATTGCTCAATCAGTTGGAAAAGGAAAAGTCCAAATTCGAAAAGCAGACGAAGAAAATTGACACTGATAAGAAGGATCTGATAAAAGTACGTGCTGATTATGAAGATCTAAAGAAAATGCTTGAGGTTGAACGAAAGCATATTTTGAAGGAAGCAAAGTTAGAAGCAAGTCGAATAGTAGAGAATGCAAATAAAGATGTGGAGCGCGTAATTCGGGAGATTCAGGAGAGTAAGGCATCAAAGGAGAAAACGAAGAAATTGAGAACGGAATTGGATGAGAAGAAGAAGGTTCTGAGCAAGGAATTGCAGGTGGACGGTAAGAAGCTACAAGCCACAAGCCTTAAGCTACAAGTAGGAGATCAGGTGAAAATGATTGGTCAGGAAACAACAGGAATTGTGCAGAAACTTAAAGGAAAGCAGGTGGAGGTTTCTTTTGGTTCGTTAAAGTCATTTGTTGGAATTGAAAAACTTGAGAAGGTGGCAGGGAGTACAAAGCAGCAAAAGCATCAAAGAAAGGTTAAGAAGTTGGGTATTGATATAAGTAGTAAAATGGCCACATTCAGTTATGAGCTTAGCTTGTTAGGAATGCGAGCAGATGAAGCGCTTGGAAAAATAGAGTCCTTCATTGATGAGGCAATACTCTTGGGTACTGATGAGGTAAAGATCGTTCATGGCAAAGGCCATGGTGTTTTACGTGAGATCGTAAGAAACTATACAAAGGATCATCCTGGAATTGAAAGTGTCAGTGATGAGCATGCTGATCGGGGAGGAGATGGAATTTCGATAATAAAATTTAAGTAGACCGTTGTCAATTAATCAGTATTCACGCTCAGAGTTAGCGTTAAGAAATGGCCAAGAAAAATCCGAGATCTGGATCGCTTACAAAGGAGTCATCTATGACGTTACTAACTCTAAACTTTGGAAGGAAGGTAAGCACTATGAGCATTGGGCTGGTCAAGACCTTACGGAGGAGTTGGAAGATGCACCACATGATACTAGGGTTTTTGATAAATTGAAAAAAATAGGAAAGCTGGTTTAGACAAATAATATGTTGAATTCGTTTCAAATTTTTGATTTGAAAAGAATTACTTTCACCTAAATAATACCAATGCTCAACAGGTATGAGCACTTAATTTTGACTGATGCTTAACTTCAAAAAATTCCTCCCTCACATCTTTGTTTTTGGACTTTTCACCATTGTTACGCTGACATATTTTTCACCACTGCTGAGTGGTAAGCAGTTGGTGCAGAGTGATAACATACAGCTCACGGGAACTCAGCGAGAGTACACAGAATACCAAGAGCAGGGGGAGCAAATACTTTGGACTAATACTGAATTCAGCGGAATGCCAAAGGTGACGGGCTGGGAGTATTCTCCATTTCGGGTGGTTTATAAGGTTATTCAATCAATCTTGAAAAGACCTCTATTGATGCTATTCGCTCTCTTTGGTGGGTTTTATATTCTACTGAGAACCTTTGATGTGAATTACTGGCTGGCGGGAATAGGGAGTTTTGCGTACACCTTTTCCACTTTCAATGTGTTGAGTGTAGAGGCAGGTCATGATTTTAAAATAATGGCAATTAGCCTCATGGCACCTGTTTTAGCAGGGCTATTCAAGATCTTTCGAGATCGAAAGTATTTTGAAGGGGGCATCATTTTGTTTCTATCCGCTGGATTGCAGTTGTATTTTGGGCATGTTCAAATCACCTATTATCTGTTACTCATTTGTGTTGCCTACTTCATTTTTGAATTGGTAAAAGCCATTAGAAGTAAGTCAACAAAGTCTTTGGTCACAAGCACTGCAGTAGTGGCAGCAGTCGTGCTTTTAGCATTTGGCACTCATTCGTTTAAATACATTTATCTCTACCAGTATGGGAAGTCTTCCACTAGAGGAGGCTCGGAACTTCAATCAGCTCCGAATAAAAGTGGTCTTACTAAAGACTATGCTTTTATGTGGAGCAATGGAGGTATGGAAACACTCACGCTTTTGTTTCCTTACATGAAAGGAGGATCAAGTGGAGAGGCTTTGAGTAACAAGTCAGAAATGTACAAATCGTTGAATGCTCAAAACGTTGATCGCAGATCGATTAATCAAGTGTTATCCAGAGTTCCATTGTATTGGGGTGATCAGCCATTTACAGGTGGTCCGATTTATTTTGGAATATTGATTTTTTTACTTTTTGTATTCGGATTAAGGTACATGAAGGGAATGCTAAAATGGTGGACGCTGACGATCTCCGTCCTTGGTCTGATCTTGGCAATGGGCAGCAATGCTGGTTTTATCTCCAACCTTTTCTTTGATTATGTGCCGCTTTATAACAAATTCAGATCTGTTACTATGATCTTATGCTTACCTCAACTAGGGTTTGCACTCTTGGGCTTTGTGGCTTTAGACAAATATTTAAAAGCTGAAAATCGGTCGATCGATGATTGGAAAATTCCATTGATGATCCTGGGTGGAGCATGTGTCCTTTTTCTATTTACCAAAGGGATGATGTCGTTTTCCTCAGTGAAAGACACTCAGCTAGGATATCCGGATTGGCTGATCAATTCATTAGAAGAGGACAGGTCACGTTTGCTGCGCAATGATATATTGCGATCACTCTTTTTCATTGCCACCTTCGGAGCTACGATCTATTTACATTTAAAAAATGTATTGAAACTAAATGTAGTCATATCCATTATTGGCCTATTGATTCTTTTCGATTTATGGGTGGTGAATAGAAGATATCTTGATAAGGATGATTTTGTTTCCAAATCTCGAAACCAAAGCCAACTATTTGCGCCTTCGTATGCAGATCAACAAATATTGCAAGACGACAGCTACTACCGCGTATTTAACGTCTCTCGAAATGCATTTACCGATGGCTTAACAAGCTACCATCACTTTTCTGTGGGTGGTTATAGTGGGATCAAACTGCAACGCTACAATGAAGTAATTGATCGGTATCTTGCCCAAGGTCATGCTCCTGTTCTGAATATGCTCAATGTTAAATACTTCATAGTCAATCAAGAAGGGCTTAAGGCTCAACGCAATGCAGATGCTTTAGGGAATGCCTGGATGGTTAACTCTGTAAAAATGGTGAATAGTCCCGATGAAGAGTTGGAGGCACTTGAGACAATAGTTCCAGGAGACGAGGTAGTTATTGATCAACGTTTTTCAGATCAAATTTCTAATCAAAACCAATACTCAGGTATCGGAGAAGTGAAGCTTGAATCTTACGATCCGCAAGAACTCACATATAGCTTTTCTTCTGATCAGGAGCAGATGGTTGTTTTCTCTGAGGTTTTTTATCAGCCAGGTTGGCAAGCTTTCATCGATGAGGCCCCTGTAGATCATGTAAGAGCGAACTACATTTTGAGGGCATTAGAAGTGCCTGCAGGTGATCATCAAATAAGGTTTACTTACAATCCTCCAGCAAGGACCATGGGCGTTCCACTTGAAATTGCCTCTATGTCAATGGCTTTGATTCTTTTCGCATTCTTTTTGGTTAAAGGAAGAAAGAATGATGGAATTGAAGATCAGGCTTAAATATCAATTTAACTTTGATTACAAGATTATAAGTTAAAGAGTTGATCGGCGTATTTTCATTTAAAGTTCTGTTCAAGGAAGCCTATCATTTGCTTAGGAGTAAAAATGGTCGGAAATTCCTAAAACTCTGTTTTCGATACGGATCAAGGCCTAGGTTTAAAAAGTTCAGGCTAAAATTCTATGGACGAACGATTCTGGTACCTGATGCATTATCATTTATCTGGCAATTTCATGACATCTATTTTTTAGAGAGTTATAAGTTTTTGACGGACGCCAATTCTCCTGTGATCTATGATTTAGGAGCCAATATTGGTTTGGCATCTATTTATTTCAGGCAGCAGCATCCTGAAGCGCGAATTGTAGCTTTTGAACCAAACCCCAATGTTTACTCTGACCTGAAGGAAAATACCGAATCAAAAAATATTGAGATTCATCAAAAAGCCATTTGGAAGGAAGATGGATTTTTGGAAATTGGAATGAATCCTTCTGACGATTCTTCCATTCATTCTACTGAGAATGTACAGAAGGTACCCTGTGTCGGAATTGGAAATCTACTAGCCAATGAAGCCAAGGTTGATTTACTTAAAATCGACATTGAAGGGGCAGAAGTTGAAGTTTTAAATAGTTGTCGAAATCAATTAGGTCACGTTCAGAATGTTTTTGTAGAATATCATTCTTATCATAATGATTCTCAGAAATTATCAATCATATTGTCCATACTCGAAGAAAGCGGATTTAGATACTTCATTAGAGATGAAAAGGATCGGAAAAGCCCGCTGCTAAATCATTACCTTTCGAATGAATCCCAAATGGATATGCGTTTGAATATTTATGCTTATCGGTCATGAAGGTAGTACTTGTCAGTACGTTCGAGAACTACGGTGGAGCAGCAGTGTGCGCTAATAGATTAATGCAGGCGTTATCCAGGCAAGGAATCCAAGTTGAGTTATTACATCTATTAGAAGAGAAAAAGAAGTTCGGTCATTCCAGTGTTCTTAAGTCGTCAATGAGCAGGTTGGGGTTCTGGATAGAATTTATAGTCGAAAGACTGAAAATTTGGATTGCATTAAAAGAAAAACGACATCTATATCAGTTTTCCTTGGGTAATGGAAGTGTGAAGTTGAGAGATCACCCATCCATTCTTAATGCAGATGTAATACACCTTCATTGGGTGAGTTTCTCATTTCTTTCAATTGAAGAGATTGCTGAATTAGCCAAGTTGAAGCCTTTGAGCTGGTCCCTTCATGATATGTGGCCCTTTACCGGTGGATGTCATTACTCATTCGATTGCAAAAATTATGAATCTAAATGTGATGACTGCTTTTATATTTCGAGAACACAGTTTGTTTCTCCAAGCCAGATAATTACAAAAAAAACAAACGTCTGGAACGCGGTAAATTTCACTGTTATTGGGAGCAGTACTTGGATGGGAAGATCGGCATATAACAGTACCGTTTTTAGAAATAAAAAAATTGAGGTCATTGGAACACCCATTGATACGGAGATATTTAAACCCTCACCGGAGAAACAGGATAATGAATTGTACACGATTTTATTTGGGGCAGTAAATGTTCAAGATGAACGGAAGGGGTTCAAATACCTTTTGGAAGCACTAAATCAGTTCAAGAAAAGTATTCCTGAATTTCAAGTAATTGTATTCGGAGCTTTTGATGATGAACTTAATGATTTAAAGGATGTCGAGGTAGAGCAACTGGGTAGTATTCAGGATGTGGATGAGTTGATAGCTGTTTTTAATCGAGCAGATATTTTTCTCCTACCTTCTATCCAAGA
>JANQST010000516.1 GCA_028279155.1 Cyclobacteriaceae bacterium | reverse complement strand
TATCAATGGAAATCAACTGCATTTGTTCAAGTGGAACTACTTTGACCGTACGATCAAGATCTTCACTTAAATCCAAGCTTCTTGCATTTAAACTGAATTCATAATTTTTAGCGCTTGATTGCCTATTGATTGTTCCACTAACGAAACTGAATATTTTTTCACTCTCTTGATTCCAATTGAGATCTATTAAAGAAAAAGATGCTGACTTCTCAACAGTTTCCAAAGAGGTGTTTTGTGAGAAAGTGACTTTTCCTCTATAAACCAATTGCTTGGGGTTGGATGGGTTTTGTAACTCTAACTCAGCATTGAAAGAAACGAGCTCACGTCCTTCCACAAAGAATTTCATACTGAAATCATCTACTTCAAAATCTTCATTTACCTCTTTAAGGTTCAGTTTCCCTGAATAATTAACTCTTGATGTAAGTGGTTTAGAAGGTTCCAGAACCAATCTGTCTGTACCAGACCAGTATACTCTTCCGCTAATGGATGGAGAAAAACTGAAAGGGTTATCAATTTCGCTATTCAACTCCCCTTCGGTTACAACCGAATTATTAAATACCACTTCAATTTTTTCACCTGGAAGAATCGATCCAGCTGTGGCTTGACCGATAATTGCAGCTACTTCCTCAGAATATACTACCTGAGAAATATCCTGCACTTCACTTTTTGGCCCTGAGCACCGGCTTAGATTAATAACTATAAAAAGAGCAAGAAAAGAGAATTGAGAGAGCTTCATATTAAGTGAGTTAGGTTCGAAATTTTGAAAAAGAGTTGAATTTATTCAAATAGCTATTAGCTATGAAATTTTAAAGTGAATAAATCTTTCATTGGTATAAGTGAATTAACAAAAACAACCTTTTCATTACCTAATCGTATTAGGTATCAACACATACCTAACAGCATTAAGTATGATTTCTAAAGAAATGACCGGGGCTTCAACAATTCCAATTATCCTCTCAATTCTTAATGAGGGTGAAGATTATGGCTATCAAATCATCAAAAAAGTAAAACATTATTCCGGAGGGAAATTGGAGTGGAGTGAGCCAATGCTCTACCCTGTGCTTCATAGGCTGGAAAGAAAAGGGCAAATAAAATCAAGTTGGAAAATAGTGGAGAATGCAAGAAAAAGAAAATACTATTCGATCACTCCAGAAGGAAGGGCACTTCTCGAAACAAAAAAATCCGAATGGACAGATATGATCATCATCCTCTCAAAAATGTGGAACCTAAAACCAGACATGCAATGAAGTTTTCCTTGGAAAATGAAATAAAAAAATGGCGTACTCAACTTCGAAAATTCAAAGGATTTGAAGATGCAGATATTGATGAATTGGAAGATCATTTGCGCAGTAGAGTGTCTGAAAAAGTATCGGAAGGTCTTTCAGAACAAGCTTCCTTTAATGCAGTAATTGATGAGGATTATTCCGATTTGAATTCAATTGCAAGTCTATATTCAGAACAACGTTCTACCTCAGCGCTCTTTCCCGGACTCCTTTCTAATTTTTTCAAGGTAGGCCTAAGATCATTTGCTCGTACTAAAACCTATTTCTCAATCAACTTAATAGGGCTAATCATCGGATTGACCAGCGTCATTTATATCATTTTCTATGTCAATTATGAACTGAATTATGATGGGTTTCATGAAAATAGTAATGAGATCTATCGTGTGAATGTACATTTTGAACGAGCGACCAGAAAAATCAATTACCCTATTATTCCTCCGGCTTTTGGCGTAGCTGCCCAAGAATCATTCTCTGAAATTAAGGACATGTCAAGACTGAGATATGCGTATGATGTTCTCATGAAGCATAATGATCAATCCTATTACGAGGAAAAGGTCTTCTTTGCTGAAGCAGCATTTCTTGAGATGTTCTCATTTGATTGGCTCGCTGGTAATCCTAACAAAGCCTTGTCAGAGATTAACACCATAGTTCTTACCGAACGAATCGCCACAAAATATTTCGGTTCTTCAGATCCCTTAGGAAAGATCATCACTTACAATAACGAAATCGACCTCAAAGTCATTGGTGTGATAGCTGATGTTCCGGACAACTCACATTTTACATTTGATTTTCTAATTTCATTTGAAACCTTCAAACCAGGACCTGGTTCATTGGAACCACTGACAAGTTGGCGTTGGCTGGGTTTTCTCACCTATATTCAATTAAACCCATCAACGGAAGTTAAGGCTTTGGAGAAAAAAATGCTGGACCTCTTCCAGGAGCACAGAAATCCATCTAATTCCAAGGTTCACATTCAACTTCAACCGCTTAAAAACATCTACCTATCCTCAGGTGAACTCAGCAACCCGCAGGGCGGATTGTTCAAGGTCAACGATCCTGATAACCTGTTAAGCCTTGGAGTAATAGCTGTCCTAATTGTAGTTATTTCATTTTTTAACTACTTCAATATCACCAGTGCATTGATGCGGACAAGATCAAAAGAAATCGGAATTCGAAAAGTTTTTGGATCATCAAAAAGGAAGGTGTTTGTTCAAATGGGAACCGAAACATTGATCATCGTGGTACTTGCTACCGTGGTAAGTTGGTTGTTGATCGCTTTAATGGCTAAAATGGAATTGTTCGAAATATTAAGTCAAAGCATCGCCATTGTGGCATTAGTATCAGTTGGCATCATCGTTTCATTTACCATATTAAGTGGCATCCTGTTTGGCAGCACCTTTTCTTCTTTTTCTGCCATGGCGCTCTTGAGGAGTAAATTGGGAGCTGCAACAAAAAAGCATTTCACTGTAGGTAGACTGGTCTTATTACTTCAATTTGGAATCTCAGCTTCACTTATCATGATTAGTCTAGTTGTAATCAGCCAGATCAACTTTTTTTCCAAAAAAGACCTGGGGTATGAGAGTGAAGGCATTTTAGTTGCCAAATTTCGTAGTGAGGAGATGCACACCAGGCGTCAGACGTACGCAAGCGCAACGATGCAGCTACCAAGCGTTCAATCCGTAAGTTTTGGACCTTCACTCGACGGGAGTACTAGTGGTGGTCCACTTCGCTTGAAAGAATGGCCGGAAGATCAAGTCATTCAGACCTCTTACTTTGGTGTCGATTATGAATTCCAGAACATCCTGAATCTCGAAATGGTCAGCGGTCGATTGTTTTCGAAAACCCATGCAAGAGATTCTGTTGAATCAATCATCATCAACGAAACGCTTGCTGAAATGCTAGGTGTTGACGAACCTCTTGGTCAGCGTATTGCATTCACGGATAGCGAATACAATATCATTGGTGTCTTTAAGGATTTCCATTATAGAAGTTTACATCATGAAATTGGACCAATGGCCATTAAAATGTGGCTAGGACAGCCCAGAAATGTATTGATAAAGTACAAATCCCAAAATGTCAGTCAGACCCTACAGGCAATAGAAAGTACCTGGCAAGAGGTTTTCAGGGATGGAGGATTTCCATTTGATTACCGCTTCCTTGATGATCAGATACAATCCATGTATCAAAAAGAACAGGAATTTGCAGGTTTATTGAAAGTTTTCACCAGTCTAGCCATTTTCCTTGCCTTGCTTGGACTTTTTGGACTATCATCTATTAATATTCAACAGAAAATCAAGCAAATTGGAATCCGAAGAGTACTTGGAGCTGAGATGCAGCAAATTGCAGGAGTCGTCAGCAAACGATACCTCATTACATCAATTTTGGGAATTATCGTTGCGTTACCGTTTGCTTACAAGTTCATGAGCAGTTGGTTGGAAAATTTCGCATATAGCATTGATCTGAATGTCGGGTTTCCAATAATTACGTTACTGGCTGTTCTGAGTATTACAATACTCACGCTTGGTTTCCAGGTATATCGGGTCATGACCGTTAATCCTTCAAGCATATTGAGGGATGAGTAACACTGACATATATCTGAGATTTGAAAAACATAATCATCTAGACAAATCCAGCCAATCTGGAATGGCTTCATGTCCGTTCTTCTCTACTCGATCAAGCACATTCTGAAGAGCTACAGGGTCGTACTCCATCCAATCAATCTGCTTAGAAATTTTCAGATGCTCATCAAAATACAGCCAAATGGTAAATTCCATCCCCCATGCTGCATCAATTAGTTGATCATAATAATAAAATGGATTAACTCTTCCCCTCGCTACCGCCATACTATCATTTGCCACTAATGAGTATATTGTCAAGTGCTCCTGATCCGTGGTTAGCTTCTTGAAATTACCTCCTTCTCCATCCCAATTGTAAAAGCGCTTAAACTTCCAAAGACTGTCAAGCTGTAATTGTAGCGTTATATCCTGGAATTGCATGTCCTCTCGATAAAAAGAACATAGCTTTTCCCAATCTTTTCGATCAGCGAAGGTTTTGAAAAAATCAGTTGCCTTAGCCTCAACTAGTTGAGTTCTTGTATTCAGTTTCTGTGGTTCATTGCACGCTTGAAAAATAATAGCCGAAAGAACTAAGAGCTGAAAATTAGTTTTTAAGAGTTGACGCATATAGAAGTCAAATAGAGGATGAGAATGAATTCCAAGGCTGTATAACGGAAGATGTTGAAACAAGTTCAGCATTGATGGTTGATTCTTATTATGCCAAGTCACCCTGAACTTGTTTCAGGATCTTGTGTCAAAATCTCGGAATTCAAATTTTTTACGATCTTTAGAATCATGAAACAATTCTCTCACTCCTCACCTATTTTCCCTGTTGATGATCCTTTAGAAACTGCGGAATACTATCGTGATGTCTTAGGATTTGATATCAATTTCAAATGGGAAGATCCTCCCACCTATGTCGTTGTAAATAGAGACGACTCTGTGGGTATTCATTTTGTCAAAAGAACGGATAATCACCGACCATCTTCAGCTCATACTTCGCTGTTCATTTTTGTCAATGATGTGGATACGGTTTATGCTGAAT
>JANQST010000496.1 GCA_028279155.1 Cyclobacteriaceae bacterium | reverse complement strand
TCTTGGCAACCATTGCCTGGGCAGAACAACTAGGAAGGTGGGCTTATCTGGTTCCAGATGTAGCTCTCATCACCATCTTAATAACAGCATTCTACCTTGGTCGTCTGATTGTGTTAACATTTTTAGGTGAAAGTAGAGTGGATGTTTTTGCCAGTTTGACTGTTAATGAAAATGGTCTTTTCAAGGTCCCGCTGGTCCTCTTAGCCTCAGGTTCAATTTGGCTGGCATACAACTTTAATCCATTTACACATCTTTCAGTTCTAGATGGATTCTTTGGTAAAGATGTTTTGGTATCCGATTCATTTCTTTCTACAACTGCCGTGGGATTTTCCATTCTTTTGGCAATAGCTGGGATTTGGCTTGCGTTTTTCTTATTCAAGCCAGGATCGACATTTTCAAACGAGTATTTACATACCGGACCACCCTCATCGATGGGTGGTCGCATAATCTTTAATGGATTTTATGTCCCAAACATTTACCAATTCATCGGGACATCCACTTATTCGTTAGCAACAACATTGCTATGGGTTGAAAAACGAATAGATGGATTGTTGCATTTCTTGGCTGTAGGAGGAGTAGTGTTTGCTAAAGTTCTGGCCATTGTGGACAGGTTAATTGTAGATGGACTGGTAAACCTCTCTGCGTTGTTGGCAAAGCTCTTTGGGAATGTTACAAGGGAGATGCATTCGTCTCAGTCTCAATGGCAGATTATATGGCTGCTCATCGCTTTTGTTTTGATTTTAAGCTGGATACTGTTTTTTTAGCTGCCAATGGAAAACATACTTTCATATATTTTTCTACTTCCGGTGCTTGTGGCTGTTGCCATGCTCTTCATAAATTCAGGATCTTCATCGATTTTTAGAAGATTAGCACTTGCAGCCACAAGTGTTCAATTCTTTCTTTCTCTGCTGCTTTTCTTTCAATTTGATAAAAGCTTGTCGATTTCGACCTGGTCCGGAGCATTTCAATTTGTGGAAAAGTTGGACTGGATAACGATGAAGCTGGGCTCAATTGGTCAATTGAACATTGATTATTTCATTGGTGTGGATGGAATCAGTCTTCCACTTGTCGTACTATCATCGCTCATTCTGATGATAGGCGTAATCTCTTCGTGGAAAATTGAAGAAAAAGCGAAAGGCTACTTCATTCTTTATCTCATTCTAAGTTCGAGCATAATAGGTTGTTTCATTGCGCTTGACTTTTTTCTCTTTTACCTCTGCTTTGAATTCATGTTATTGCCCATGTTTTTCCTAATTGGAATTTGGGGCGGAGAACGAAGATCTTATGCATCGATCAAATTTTTCTTGTATACGTTAATCGGATCGCTTTTCATTTTAATCGTGATGATAGGACTTTACCTAAGTGTTGTCGATGGTAGTAGCAATACCTTCAGCATGGTTAAAATGATGGATGGCTTTTATGATCCTGGCAGTGTCCTTGATCCTGCTTCCAGGGAACTCTTTTTTGGATATTCAGCCCGAGCGGTTGCCTTTGTATTCATCATAATAGGCTTTGGTATAAAACTACCAATCGTACCCGTTCACACCTGGCTACCCGATGCACATGTAGAAGCTCCAACATCAATCTCGGTTGTTCTTGCCGGTCTCTTATTGAAAGTCGGAGCATACGGCTTTTTCCGAATAGCCTATGGAATGTTTCCGGATGTGGCTGTTGAACACACCACTTTGGTAGCTATTCTTGGGGTTATCTCAATTCTGTACGGAGGTATGAACGCATTGGCTCAAAATGATTTGAAAAGATTGGTTGCCTATTCCTCTGTTTCACACATGGGGTTTGTATTAGTCGGACTTGCCGCTGTGACAACAGAGGGTGCAAGTGGCTCACTTTTTCAAATGGTCTCACATGGATTGATATCACCTGCGCTTTTCATTCTCGCTGGAGTCATTTATGATCGAACAAACAATCGCGAAATGGAACATTTCAGTGGCTTAGCGAGTAAGATGCCAGTCTATACTTTTTTCATTGCTGTTTTCTTTTTCGCTGGATTAGGTCTACCCGGACTATCCGGATTTGTAGGAGAATTGATGGTGCTAATTGGCGCCTTCAAAGCTAATTCCCTTTCCGTTTGGATTGGTATACTGGCAGCTTCAGGTATTGCCATTTCAGCAGCATATTTTCTTTGGACTATCCAGAGAATGTTTTTTGGAAAATACTTTGTGCGGGAAAAATCCTGGGAAAGCTTTATGGTGGATCTGAATGCGCGAGAGAAATTCATGTTGATCCCATTGGCAATCCTGGTTCTTGTATTGGGTATCTATCCAAGGTTAGTTCTTGATTCTGCGAATGAAACGATCAACTTTTTTGTTCAGCACATCAGCAATTTTAATCCATGAATTTGCTGGATCAGCTTTCTGAAATACTGATCAGCCTTGAATATGTAAAGGTTGAATCTACTTTGATCTTAGGGGCAATGATCCTTTTGGTGGCAGGACTCATCAAGAAATCCAAAGTGGTGATCAAATTGGTTTATGCGGGTACTCTCTTGCTCGCATTCTACTTTAATTGGCAAGGATTTCCAATGGGAGCGATACTATCCAGTGGTTTGGAAAACACTTCAATTGCTCATAATCTTTCCAGCGTCTTGATTTTAAGTGCGCTATTGATCCTTACCTACAATAGGTCAAGCGAGCACGCGACTGAATTTTACTTTTTCGTATTGTGTATTCTTGCTGGAAGCGTATTTATCATGAAGGGGAATAGCTTTCTTGTTGCATACCTTTCAATTGAGCTTACTTCATTCTCAGCTTATATCTTAACCAATTTTTCTTTCAAGAAGACGGGATTTGAGGCGGGAATTAAGTACCTGCTTTTTGGAGCAATTTCTACAGCTATTTTGCTATTTGGATTTGGGATTGTTTACGGAGCAACCGGAACTTTCTTTGTCTCTGAGTTGGGAAGTACATCAGATGGTCTTTTGACGAACGTTGGTCTGATCTTAATACTATTCGGAATACTATTTAAAGCGTCCATTGTGCCTTTTCATATTTGGGTACCCGCGACCTATCAATCAGCACCCAATGAGGCTACTGCTGTTCTTTCTATCATTCCAAAACTCAGTGCACTTGTCTTGCTAAGCAGACTTATTGTTTCCGTACCTCCTGTAGTAGGGGAGTTGCTCATCAATTTGTGCTTGATCCTTGGTATGCTAACAATTGTATTTGGGACACTATCGGCATTGAAACAATCAAATGCCAGGCGGATGGTCAGTTTTGGTGCAATTGCTCATTCGGGGTTCTTATTGCCATTGGTAGTAGTTAATACAAGTACCTCTAACCAAGCTTTTTGGTGGTATGCGGTAGTTTATTCAATCATGAACATTGCTGTTTTCCGATTGTTGGAGGAGTATGAGAATGAGGAAATTGTTGAGGTTGAAAACTATGCAGGAATCGGGACAGGTAACTGGGTTATCAACAGCTCGATGACGATTGTTTTGGTGTCATTAATAGGGCTTCCACCACTTGCAGGATTTACTGCTAAGTTTTTTCTTTTTGGTTCACTTTGGGAATATTTCTCATTAAGTCGTGAGGTATTGTACATGGTTTATCTCATTGTTGCAGTATTTGCAACAGTGCTTTCTTTGTTTTTTTACTTGCGGATTCCATACCAAATGTTTTTGGTAAAGGCTGAGACATCCAGATCAATTCAATCGCCCATTTCGACGAAAATTATTGCAACTCTTTTTTCAATTATCCTGTTATTGTTGTTCTTTGCACCACAGATATTATCAGTAATGCAACAATTACTTAATAGCCACATTGCCTATGAGTGACGCGATCAAGCATGAATGTGGCATTGCGCACCTCAGACTGAGAAAACCCCTTCAATATTTTATTGATAAATACGGAACGCCGGCTTACGCGGCAAAGAAAATGTACCTGCTTATGCAGAAGCAGCACAACCGTGGACAAGACGGAGTTGGTGTTGCAAGTATCAAAATCGACGTTCCCCCGGGGTACAGATATATAAGCAGATATCGAAGCATTAATAACAAGCCTTTAGAAGAGATTTTTGGAAAAATCAGTAAGAAGTACGACAAGGCTAGAAAGGACAAAAGAGGAGATGTTAATGATGCTGAATGGTTGAAGGTTAATTATGCATTTACTGGTGAATCCTGGCTTGGTCACCTTCGGTATGGGACCCACGGCAAAAACAGCATTGAAAATTGCCATCCCTTCTTAAGGCAGAATAACTGGAGAAGCCGAAATCTTGTGATGGCCGGAAACTTTAACATGACCAATGTTGAAGAGCTATTTGATATTCTTGTTGGTTTGGGTCAGTTTCCTAAAGCCAAGATGGATACTGTTACGGTCATGGAGAAGATTGGCCATTTTTTAGATGAGGAGAATCAGCGAATTTTTGATAAGTATCGAGATAAACTTTCCAAGGAAGAAATTACTGAGAAAATAGAGGAGGAGATTGATCTTCAGAAAGTACTGGAAAAATCGTGCAGAGACTTTGATGGTGGTTATGCAATGG
Source organism: Cyclobacteriaceae bacterium (assembly GCA_028279155.1). Classification (GTDB taxonomy): domain Bacteria; phylum Bacteroidota; class Bacteroidia; order Cytophagales; family Cyclobacteriaceae; genus Ekhidna. The sequence goes on along the minus strand of JANQST010000496.1, from coordinate 2,401 downwards.
CAGGGATCATTGGGTTTGGGGCATCATTTGTTGCTCGGGATCCGGCAGGGATAAGGCCCGCTTATTACTACTACGATGATGAAATAATTGTAGTAACCTCTGAGAAGCCTGCCATCAAAACAGCATTTGGTTGTGAATATTCTGAGATCAAAGAGATTCAACCGGGACATGCATTAATTATTGACAAAGAGGGAGATTTTAAAGAGCAACAGTTCATCGAACCAACTGAGAAAAAATCTTGCAGTTTTGAACGAATCTACTTTTCAAGGGGTACTGACCCGGATATATACAATGAAAGAAGAAAATTAGGTGAACTCTTGGTTCCACAAGTCCTGAAATCAATTAATTCTGATTTAAAAAACACAGTTTTTTCATACATCCCTAACACAGCAGAAACTTCTTTCTTGGGATTAATGCGTGGAGTGGAGGATTACTTGACGGCTAAAAGAAAAGAGATTATTCTTGAAGGAAAGCCTACGGCTGACTCAATTGAAGAAATGTTAAGCTTTCAGCCTCGAGTGGAAAAACTTGTTCTGAAAGATGCCAAGCTTCGTACCTTCATTACAGATGATGATCATAGAGATGAATTGGTGTCCCATGTGTACGACACTACCTATGAGGTCATAAACAAGAACACTGATACCTTGGTAGTAATCGATGATAGTATTGTTCGTGGCACAACCCTAGAGAAGAGCATTATTACACTTCTAGATCGCTTGGAACCAAAAAAGATCGTTATTGTTTCATCAGCTCCTCAGATCCGATTCCCGGATTGCTACGGCATTGATATGAGTAAGATGAAGGAATTTCTGGCTTTCAGGGCGGTTCTGGCTCTATTGAAAGATTATGACAAAGAGGAGCTTCTTGACGAAGTTTTTGATAAATGTTTGGCTAGTCAATCTGACAAAAACCCGATCAATCATGTGAATGAGTTGTACGAGCCGTTTACCTATGAGGAGGTTTCGGATAAAATCTCAGAGATTGTGAAACCGGAAGGGATCAAAGCTGAGATTGAAGTTGTGTACCAGACGGTAGAAAATTTACACAAAGCCTGCCCTAACCATCTGGGTGATTGGTATTTCACGGGTCAATATCCAACACCAGGAGGTAATAAGGTTGTCAACCGGGCATTCATCAACTACATGAAAGGTGTAGAGGTGAGGGCCTATTAATTCCAGACACTTTTAATTAAGGTTTAGTGAATTAATCAGGTTTTGTCCTTCTAACTATTCTACCTTGTAAAACCGAAAACGATTGTTCCAGGTAAACTCAGGATTTTCAGCTCCTTCCTTGAACTTCATAAAATCCCCATCGCTTACATCTCTGAACCCAAAAGCACTAGTAGGTTTTAGCACATCTCGCTCTCCATTGTTGGGATCATCTACGACAAGAGCATTCCCTTCTACAGACAGGTTAACCAAATAAGGACCATCCGAATCATCTTCATATTTATATTGGCCGGCCAACACATCAAGTTCTGTCTTGTCAAGTGTTACGATTTCTATCACTTCAGGATTAGAGATTCCTAAATCGTAATAGGCACTAATAGAACGAGCGATTTGTCCAATTAACTGACCACCTCGATCGGCATTGGTCATGATGATCACTGCGATTCCTTTGCTTGCAAATGCTACCATGTTGTTGGTAAATCCAGCATTCTTACCGCCATGTCCAAAGCGCAAAGAATCTCCTGTACCTTGTAAGCTTGGTCCAAGGCCCCAATCATTTAAATGTTTTGTTAGCATGGCATCAATTGTTTGCTTGCTTAAAACACCACCTTCTTTACCATTTTTTATTTCCTGAACTGCTATGCAATACTTAGCAAGGTCTGATGGAGTAGTCCATAACCCTGCTGCTGCTTGTTCTGGATAATTGTTGTAAAGTCCGGAGATAAGGTCTCCGTCCCTGTTATAGGCGGCACTGAAATTGTCCAGGTAATCATCAGTCAGAGGTTGATTGTAGGTACTTCGCGTCATTTGCAGAACTGGAAAAATGTTCTCTTCCATATATGTTTCCAGTGGCATTCCACTCACATCTTCGACAACCTTTTCCATTATGGTATAACCCCCACCGGAATATCGCCACATTGCCCCTGGAATTGTATCTGCAAAGATTCTTCCCGTGTTACCCTCTCCATTCAAGACGGTCTCTATCGTTGGAAATTCATCTTCTTGCTTGTATCCAGGAAAGCCATGGACAGTCATTCCGGCTGAATGTGTAAGCAAAAGCCGAAGGGTTACATCGGCTTGGTCAGTGAACTTATTTTCTTCTACCTTCCAGCTTGTCAGATAGGTGTTGACATCTTCATCCAAATCTACTTTTTCCTCTTCCCAGAGTTTCAAAGCTGAAAGTGCTGCTAGAGGTTTACTGATGGATCCGGCTTGAAATAAAGTTTGATCAT
>JANQST010000489.1 GCA_028279155.1 Cyclobacteriaceae bacterium | reverse complement strand
AGATGGATTCATGGGTAAGGTATGACTTTCATCATGGTCTATTATGACTTTGGATGGGGACAGAAATGTTAAGGGTCAAAGCGGATTTTTAAGGCGATAACTGTATGATTTTCCATTGTTGATCATCACTTTCGTATATAATTCGATCATGTAGACGGTTGGGTCGGCTTTGCCAGAACTCAATGCTTGAAGGTGAGATTCGATACCCTCCCCAAAAGTCCGGAACGGGTACCTTTCCTTCCGAAAATTTGCGTTTCATTTCTTCCATTTTACTTTCAAGTAGGCTTCTTGAGCTAATCACCTGGCTTTGATGTGAAATCCAGGCGCCCAACTGACTGCCGAAAGGTCTGCTTAGAAAATACTTCGCTGATTCTATTGAAGATATTTTTGCTGCGGTTCCTGTAATGGCAACTTGCCTTTTGATTCCATACCAGGGGAAAAGAATAGAAACTGCATTGTTTTTTTGAATGTGATTGGATTTCCGGCTTTTGTAGTTGGTGAAAAAAACAAATCCTTTGGTGTCAAAATACTTCAATAGAACCGTCCGCTGAGTGGGTTGTGCATGTGTATCCACGGTTGTTAACACCATCGCATTTGGTTCTTCCAATTCTGCTTTTATCGCATCACCAAACCATTGTGAGAATTGCACAATGGGATCTGGGTCTACCGTATCTTTGGTAAGCTTAGCTTGTCGGAACTTTTCTCTAATTTCAGGAATGTCCATTCTCTAGCATAAAGCTAAATCGACTTACTGAATTGTGGTGATTTCCCTGAATCGTTAAGTTTAGCATCAAAAGCACTACAGATAATTCTTAATACTTCTCGACCTTCGGGGAGTACAAGAATTCCGTCTTTATTCAATTCAATGAATCCTTCTTCAGCAAGCTGTTCCAGTAATTCATAATTCGTAGAAAGGCCGAACTTCAAGAGTTCCTCTTCTGCCCACCTGGTTTTGAAGTTGCACATCAGGCTTAGAATCTGTTTTCGCAAAAAGAGATCTTCTTCTGTCAGTAAGTGGCCCTTTGCAAGTGGTAATTGGTTGTGCTCCAATTTTTCATAATACGCTTCCACGGTTTTTACATTTTGAGCAAATCCGCTCCAGGAATCACTGATTGCACTTACTCCAAGCCCAATGAGAAGTTTGCTCGAGAAAGGTGTGTAGCCCATGAAATTCCGGTGCAACTCATCATTCTTTCTAGCTATCAGTAATTCATCTGTTGGCTTTACAAAATGATCCATTCCAACTTCTTCGTACCCAAACTCTTTGAGACGTTCTTTGCCAAATTGCATGAATCGTAATTTCTCATCAGTGGAGGGAAGGTACTTTTCAAACGACTTCTGTGCTGGCTTCATTGAAGGAACATGAGCATAGCTATAGTAGGCCATTCTATCCGGAGACAGTAGGATCACTTTGTCCAATGTTTCATCCAGGGAGGCAAGCGATTGTCCCGGAAGTCCATAAACCATATCGAAATTGATCGAAGTATAGCCGATTTTTCTTGCTTCATCCGTTACTCGTTTCACCTGCTCAAACGTTTGCATACGATTGATGAGCTTTTGTACGTCGAGATCAAAATCCTGGATCCCAAGACTCAGACGATCAAACCCTTGCTGATTAAGTGTCTTCAAATGGTGAAGGGTTGTGTTAGCAGGATGTCCCTCAAAGCTCATACTGACTGATGGAGATAGATCTGCATTTTCAACAAGACCACTGATCAGTTTATCCAAATTCCCTGCAGAGAAAAATGTGGGTGTGCCACCTCCAAGATGAATTTCACGAATGATGGGTGTATCAGGAAGCTGTTCAAGATAGAGCTTCCACTCCTGGAGAACATGCTCAATATAGGGGTCCTCTACCGCATGATTCTTTGTGATACGTGTGTTGCAGGCACAATATGTGCAGAGGCTCTCACAAAAGGGGAGGTGGATGTAAATGCTCACTTCTTTACTGCTGGACCAGTAAGCAGTCTGCATAGACTGGCGATATCCTTCGAGCGTAAAATCTTTAGTATTCCAAAATGGTACCGTAGGGTAGCTGGTATATCTTGGAACTGGAACGTTGTATTTATTGATGTTCATAGGAATGAGATGCGGTCTAAAAAGCTGAGCAGCCAAAATTAGAATTCACCAGACCTTGGAGGCATGACGATTACCCTATACGCTTATGATTAAAGTCACATGATACTAGCTGAGAACCTCAGAATTTCTTCCCTACTTTGCCAACTCATTATGAAATCATCATGTACTGGGAAAGCTATTCACACAAGCAAATAAAAAATCGAGTATTCGGTAGTTTGAAAGAGAATCTCGATTATCGAGAGAAAGCTGTTTTAGGGCTTCCAGCCTCGTATCTTGATACGGAAGTATTCTATGATGATGCACCTTTTTTGAAGGATGCACCGTTTCTGTCTGCTTTGATCGCCAACCCGAATCACATTGGTTGTCACACACTTAACGAATCAGAAGCAGCCTTTGAAGGAACACACAAGATTGAAAAAGAGCTGATTGATTTATGCGCTCAACAAATTTTTGAGGGTGGAACCGAAGAGT